>JAJFUY010000323.1 GCA_021372185.1 Chlamydiales bacterium
GGTGGCAACATCAGAGCGCGTTGTGTGGCCAACTGGGCTCTGGTCCATCCAGATGCAGTTTTTAAACTCATCAATACCTGAAAGGGAATAGGTTTTTGTTTCTACAACGGCTTTTTTTGTAGCAAGGCCCGTCTTGATTCCATCTAGCAGCACACCTTCTAGTAGCGATGACTTCCCAGAGCCAGAAACACCCGTTAAGCAGCTGAAACGGCCATTGGGTATATCTACAGAGACATTTTTGAGGTTATGAAGCTTGGCACCTTTGATGCTCAGCGCTGAATCACTAGCTTTTTGTTTCTTCTTGCTCATCTCTTCAAGAGGTGAGTTAAGGAGGTATTTTGCTGTAAGTGATTTAGGATTTTTGCTTATATCATCTAGTGACCCAGTAGCCACAACCTGGCCGCCGTGCATGCCTGAACCCGGTCCAAATTCTATGATGTGATCAGCTTCTTTAATCAACTGGGGGTCATGTTCTACAATAAGAAGCGTGTTACCAAGGTCTTTTAAGGTATGAAGTGCCTGAACTAGCCGCTCACAGTCTTGCGGGTGGAGGCCTATTGTTGGCTCATCAAGTACATATAAAAGGCCTGTAAGTCCAGAGCCTATCTGGCGGGCAAGACGTACGCGTTCTGCTTCGCCACCACTTAAAGTAGCGGCCTTACGAGACATCTGAAGATACGATAAGCCTATAGAATCTAAAAAGCCAAGGCGAGAGCGTATTTCATCATGCACCTGCTGCAAAGTAAGATCTTTTTTATCTTCTAAGACAATCTGCTGGACAAATTGTGAGGCATCCTCAATTGACATATTAGCCACATCTGCAATAGAGGCATCTTTGATAGTGACATGGCGTGCCAAGGCATTCAGACGTGACCCTTTACAAGTTGAGCACTCATTTTCTCGTAATGCTGCTGCCCAGTCTTCTGGCAGTGGCTCTTCATCACTTGTGCTATCGTGTTTCAGCTGTAACAGCATAGCTAGAGCATTATTTACACCCTTCCAGGTAAACCGAACGGGGATATCTCCAACTTCAAGGGTGACAGCATCATTAGACCCATTCATCAAAATCTGCAGCTTATCAGAGGGTAAATCTTCAATGGTGTCAGAGGTGTTTATGCCAAACTTTTTAAAGACTGCCGTGATAAGTGATCTGGCATATTTTCCCTGCCATGGGCCCCACAACAGCTTTACAAGCTCAAGAGCTGACATTTTAGTGACCGTTTTGAGCACGCTAAAGTCTACACCCCACACAAAGCCAAGGCCCTGACAGTCTGGGCACATGCCCTCTTGCGTGTTAAAGGCAAAGGTCTGGGGTGTGATTTCGGGGTAGGATTCACCCGTTTCTTCGACCGCAAAGGCTAGGTTAAAGAACACATCTTTGTTGCCTTGCATCACCCAAAGCTTTTGCTTGCCTATACCAGAGGCCGTTGTTATCGCCTCATACAACCGAGTCTTCATTGATGGGTCTACAACTAGGCGGTCTACTACTAAAAAGAGCTCATTTTTACGCTTTGGATCATACGGTACATCACCGGCTCCCAGCTCATAAAAAGTACCATTAAGGCGAATACGTAAAAAACCCTGCTTTTGCAGGCGGTCAAGTAAGTCTGTAAAGCTCTCGGTGCGTTTTACTTCAATCGGAGCCATGATATGCAGCTTTTCACCCTGTGGATACTGCAAGATTCTATTTACCACGTGCTCTTTGCTGATAGCCTGTATGCGTGCACCAGTTTTTGGGTCGTGCGGAATACCAATACGAGCATATAAAATACGCAAGTAGTCATAGACTTCTGTCATGGTTCCCACGGTCGAGCGCGGGTTGGCAGCATGAAGGCGCTGTTCAATAGCTACAGATGGTGACAGCCCGTCAATATGATCTACTTTTGGCTTTGGCATCTGCTTGACAAACTGGCGGATGTAGGGCGAGAGTGACTCAACATAGCGCCGCTGGCCTTCGGCAAATACCGTCTCAAACGCAAATGAGCTTTTACCGCTCCCAGACGGCCCCGCACAGATTGTCATCTTGCCGCGCGGTATAATGGCGCTTATTTTTTTGAGGTTGTTTTGCTCAGCACCTACTACGGTAATTTCTTGAGATTCTTCTATCGTCTTTTGTTTTTTTGTGGCTTTTGCCACCACTTTTGTGTCTTGGAGCACCATTCCGGTAGCAGAATCTGTCTTGGCAATCTCATCAGGCGTTCCAACGGCAATGATTTTACCGCCTTTATCACCACTTTCTGGCCCCATCTCAATGATCCAGTCGCACGTTTTAATGAGGTCGATATTATGTTCAATAACAACTACCGTATTACCTTTATCAACAAGTGCCTGGAGCACATCTACCAGGTGGTTCATATCATGAAAATGCAGGCCAGTGGTAGGCTCATCAAGGATATAGAGCGTTTTGCCGGTATCTGGGCGTGAAAGCTCTCGTACAAGCTTAATACGCTGCGCTTCACCCCCAGAAAGGGTAGTAGAAGGCTGGCCAATTTTGAGGTAGTCAAGGCCCACGCGCTCTAGCATCTCAAGTTTACTTTGGATGTGTGGGATATGTGCAAAAAGCTCTTTTGCCTCTTTGACATCCATCTCAAGTACGTCTTGTATGTTTTTTTCTTTGTAGCGCACTTCAAGGGTTTCAGCATCAAAGCGTTTGCCTTGGCAGACAGGGCAGTCAACCCAAGAATCTTCCAAAAAGTCCATATCAAGCTTGATCTGGCCCATACCGTGGCACTCGGTACATGACCCTTCTTTTACGTTAAAGCTAAAGCGCCCTGAAGTGTAGCCCTTGGCTTTACTTTGTGGTAGCTTGGCAAATAAGTTACGTATTTCATCAAAGAGTTTAACATAGGTAGCGGGATTAGAGCGGGGAGTGCGGCCTATTGGTGACTGGTCAATCTCAATTACCTTGTCAATATGCTCTAAGCCCGTAATCTCTTTAAACTTCCCTTCAACAATTTCTGTTTTCATGAGCCTGTTACTAAGAGCCGGAAAGAGCGTTTCTAAAAAGAGTGACGATTTACCAGATCCAGACACACCCGTAATGCTTGTAAAGCAGCCAAGGGGTATGGAGAGATCAACATTTTTGAGGTTATTGTGTGAGGCGCCGGTAAGGGTTAAAAATTTTTCAGGCTTTCTAAGTGTTGTAGGCCGAGAGATCTTCTTTCTTCCGCTTAAATAATCACCCGTAAGGGAGGTTTTACACTTTAAGAGCCCTGCCACATTGCCTTTGTAGACAATCTGTCCGCCTTGAAGGCCGGCTCTTGGGCCAAAGTCAACTACCTCGTCAGCTTCTCTAATGGTCTCTTCATCATGCTCTACAACCACAACACGGTTGCCCTTGTCGCGTAAGTTCTTCAAAGAGGTAATAAGCTTTTTGTTATCACGAGCATGCAGGCCAATAGATGGCTCATCAAGAATATAGGTAACGCCTACTAGCCCAGAGCCTATCTGAGAGGCTAAACGCACACGCTGTGATTCTCCACCAGAGAGAGTGGGGGCAGTGCGATCTAGCTGCAGGTATTCTAAACCAACATTCTCTAAAAATTTGAGGCGACCGGTAATTTCTTTGACAAGCTCGTGGGCAATGATCTTTTCTGTGGGCGTGAGGGTAACTTTTTCAAAGAACTTCAAGGCTTCTGCAATCTGCATGTTGGTAACGTCGTTGATACGACGTTTAGAAAAAAGCGTAGCTGCAGGATAAGGCTTAATGCGGGCGCCATTACAGGCCGGGCATACAGCCTTATGCATAAGGCGCTCCATGCGATGCTTGTACTTATCACTTTTAGCCTCTTGGTAGCGAAGGTACGCCTCTTGGAGCACACCTCTAAACCAGACGGTATCCTGCCAGGTAGCACCGGTTTCTGGGTGCACAAAGTACATGCGCGTCCATTTTTTTGGCGTGCCCTTTAAAAATATGGCTTGAGCTTCTTTTGAGAGCTCTTCCCAAGGCGTATAGACACTAAAATCATATATTCGAGCTAAGTTATCGTAGATATTACCATAGCGCACGGTAGAATAAGAACTAGCTACCGAGCAGCAGTCTTCAGCAATGCTTTTTTTAGGGTCAATCACTGCATCGAGCCTAAATTCATGCGTCACCCCGAGGCCTTGGCACTCAGGGCACATACCAGCTGGGCTATTAAACGAAAAATCTTGCGGATCTAGGGGTGGATATGAAAGCCCAGATTTTGGCGAGTAGGCCTTTGTAGATAATAGCTCTTCTTCTTTTGAATCTATGTCATAGAGTATGCATATGCCTTCACCTAGCTCTAATGCTGCCAATAATGACTCTGTAAGGCGAGTTTTATTGTCACCACTTGTCTGCAGACGGTCTACAACAATATCAAGATCATGGCCGGTAGATTTATCGAGGGATATTTCTTCATCAAGTAAGTAGAACGTATTATCTATACGCACGCGAGTAAAGCCCTTCTTGGCTATAGTCTCAAGGTCATCCTTAAATTCACCCTTTTTATTGCGCGCATAAGGGGCTAGCACCATAAGCCGTACGCCCTCAGGCTTACCAAGAGCTGCATCAATAATCTCTTCTTGTGAACGTGGCCTTACAGGCTCGCCACTGACAGGACAGTGCGCAAGACCGGCCCTTGCCCACAACACGCGCATGTAGTCATAAATTTCTGTGATGGTGCCAACAGTAGAGCGTGGGTTTTTACCAGCCGTTTTTTGTTCGATAGAAATAGTAGGAGTAAGACCAGAAGCAAAGTCAAGATCAGGCTTAGGAAGCTCACCCAAAAACCTGCGCACATGCTGTGAAAGCGATTCAACATACCGCCGCTGCCCTTCGATATACACCGTGTCAAAAGCAAGCGAGGATTTGCCCGACCCAGAAACCCCGGTAAAGCAAATCAGTTTATTAGGTTCTAGCTCAACAGAAACTGATTTTAAATTGTGCACCCGCACATTCTGCAGGCGTATGTCTTGATCTAGTTTTTGGTCTTTTTTCATACCAAAACTATACTCCTTTCACCCCAAAATAACGAGCGTTATTTGGCTCTGAGTTTTCAATTAAAGACGTCCTCTCAACCGAGGACAAATACAAAATACATTTGTTCCCACAGCCGTTGGCAGTGGGCTAATCACAGACTAGCACCTAAACGGTGCTAAAAACATACTGCACTTGATAGCACCGTTCAGGTGCTAGTCTGTGATTAGCCCCTAGCAACTTTGTTGCTAGGGGACATAAAGATACCTTGAATTTTGAATTATTTTGCTAATAGTATCGGTATTTACTGAAAATAGTTCCAGAATTTGTTTTGCAATACTTGCAAGTAATTATAAATTAATTTATTATTATCCTATGAAAATTTTACTATTTATTCTTTTGTTGAGTGCTGGAAACCTCACAGCAGAAACAGAAAACACAAATATTATAAGGAAAAATACCATGCATACACCTTTCAATGTAGTTGTAGTAAGATCTTATTCTTCTAGTGGTGCGCCTGTAGCTATAGATCCAAAAGAAAAGAAATATGTAAGCACCAGCATGCTCCCCCATAGCGGAAAACCACTATCAACAGCAAATGAACAAAAAGCCGCAGAACTACGCAAAACGATTCAGTCAATGGGACCATTCCAAAAAGTGTTTTGCTCTGAAAGTAAAACTACACAGCAGACAGCTTCTATTCTTTCTGGAATTGATTTAATCGACTTAGAAAGAGGCTTTAATCAAATTCATCTCGGTGACTTAAATGATGTAGAAGCAGGAGTAATACAAGAGCTTTACCAAATGGCTCACCCACATGCAACTTTTGTTCCTGAGCCAAATGATGCCATGAATGATCCGTGGCCTGCCTTCCCGCCAGCAAATCTACACGACAAATCGCCTGCAGTATTAAAAGCACTCTATAAGGCAACACACCAGGATGTACCAGAAGAAATTGACTACTCTAAGGTAGAATGGCCAGAAGAAATAAAAATAAATTTTGAGCCTTTCAATGAAGTTGACAAAAGAGTATGTGATGCTTTTAGAAGTTTAGGAGCACATGGTGTTAATGATCAAAAGATCCCCACATTTTTTGTTGTGGCCTCTAAAGATCCCATCCGCTCTATCATTTTACACTCAACAATTGGCGATACACTCAAAAAGTCTACATTTTATGCAAATCTAGTCGCCTATCTCCAAAGAGAACCTAAATCAAATCTACCCTTTAAAGACTTTTCCGTTCGTGGTCATTTCGACCCCAAAGAAGGCTCTATACTAAAATTCCATTGCGATGCCACTGGACAAATCTCTTTAGAAGAAGTCTCTGAAAACGTAGAATTTAGAGCAAAAGCGCCAGTTCCAGGCTTCGTAAAAGTGATGTAATGACAGTTAACCTAGAACAATTTTTAGCTCAAGGCTCTGTGTGCTTTGATGTACGAAGCCCCAAGGAATTTCAGCATGCGCATATTTCTGGGGCTATTTCTTTGCCTTTATTTTCAGACGTTGAACGAGCAGTTGTTGGCACCGCCTACAAGCAGCAGGGCAAAGACATCGCCGTTCGACTTGGCATAAAACTCATCGGCCCAAAGCTAGACAGCCTTCTCACACAGGCTCTAGAGCATGTAGGCGCTTCTAAAAGCGCAAAAGTCTACTGCTGGAGAGGGGAAATGCGTTCAGGCTTTGTGCGCTATTTTTTAGAATTTGCCGGCATTCAATCAGTGCAGCTAAAAGGGGGGTACAAAACCTATCGTCGCTTAACAATCGCCACCCTTGAAAAGCCCTGTCTACCATTTTTGATTGGAGGTCTTACAGGCTCTGGTAAAACTGAGGTGCTCCAAGAACTGTCTAAGCAAAACGCCCAAACCATAGATTTAGAAGCCCTGGCACACCACCGCGGTAGCGTATATGGCGAGCTAGCAGGTATTTTGCAGCCAAGTAGCGAGCAGTTTGAAAATGAGCTTGCATGTTCACTGCTACAAAAAAACCTCCAAAGCCCCATTTGGGTAGAAGACGAAAGCCGTCTCATTGGCCACTGCCAAATTCCAACACATTTTTATGAAGCCATGAAGAGAGCGCCCTTATTTGTTATCAACTGCCCCAAAGAGGCACGGATAGAGCGTATCATGTCAATATACAGCACCTTACCCAAAGAGCAGCTTAAAGCGATGACAATAAAGCTTACAAAGCGCCTAGGCGGAGCCAGCACAAAGACAGCCCTCACGTTTATTGAGCAAGGACTGTTGCAAGATGCTGTCTCTTTGCTATTAGAATATTATGATAAAGCCTATGAGCATGCAATACTCAAGCATAAAGGCCCAGTTACTCGCCTGCCTGAACATAACCTGACAGCGTCTGGCTGGGCAAAGGTATTGTTGGAGATCCAAGACCAAGACAGTATATCAACAACTAATCCAGAGAAGAATGAGCTAATTTGTGGGCCGTAGGTCCAACTCATTATTTAGTCGCCACTAAAGTGGCTCTGATATTTTTTTCATATAATTCCCACGGTTTGGCCCTACGGGCCTACACCATGGGCTAAGAATGAACGTGGACCTACGGCCCACAAAGGCAAATTACACAAAAACCCACTTCAACCAAACCCAGGCTTTGATTCTGTATTGGTAATAGTGTGCCGTAGGTACACCTCATTATTAGCCCACAGTGTAGCCGCGAAGTGGCAAACTGTGGGAACCATGTAATTAACATTTAGAGCCACTTTAGTGGCGACTCATTATTTAGTCTCCACTAAAGTGGCTCCATTGGTTTTTTTCATATAATTTCCCATGGTTTGGCCCTACGTGCCTACACCATGGGCTAATAATGAACGTGGACCTACGGCCCACAAATTTGTATTTTTTTCAGGGCCAGGAATGGATTTTCCCTCTAACGGATAAAGGTGAATGGTTGGTTTGCTGGGTTGGCGTTGTGTTGGATGATGCTTGAGAGGGTGGCTCGGATGTCGTCTTCGGTTTGGAGTGCTGTCACTGGGTTTGCATCGGCAAAAGCGTTTGCTAAGATTTTGGCAAGGTTGTTGGCGTCCATCTTGTTTTTAGCTGAATGTGTCGAGACTTTTGCCATGTAGGCAATCGTTAAATCTAAAATGACCCTCTGCTCATCTGTAAAGGGCATATTTTTGATTTGTTCAAAGCCAGCAATAGTAAGTTTTGCATTTGATTCTTTAAGAACTTTACCCATCACAGCAAATGTTTGGCCAATACTTGGATCAAATGCAAGAGTGTTATTGACAACATGTTTTAGGGCATTACAAGCAGTTAGAAGAGCATCTTCTGAAACCAACGGCTTTTTGCTAAATTTCTGCAAAAATTGCTGCATTTTAGTTGGGCCTAAATTACTGGCCGGATTTTTTTGTAATTGAGCGTTTAACTTAGCCAGCGACTCAGACGGCGCACCAACTCTAAACACACCTTCGAGCAAATGGGCATTATTGGCATCAATAAATGCGATGAGGTTACGCACCTTTGTTTCTTGTGCCGTATTACCCTGGATATTGGCATTTACTTGAACATTTTTACTTTTTACAGAGGCAAGAAGCTGTTGGATAAAGTTAGGGGAGGCATTTTGCCCCGGACTGCCACCTGCACGCCAAAACTTCTTTACAGGCTTACTACCTGAAGCTTTTTCTGGCTCATTAATTGGCTGCTGTACTGGCTGATTACCTGGCCCTTGAACATCGGTCATATATCACCTCTAAAATAATTAGCTTAGCTATAACTTACTGTCTATTAATTTACAGCTAAAAGGTATGGGTGGGATCTACGTCGACAAAGCGGGAGATGCTTGAGGGGATTGGCATTTTGCGGTCGGTTTGTTCTATGGCTTGGCAGATTATGCCTATTTGGGGGCCGCGGACTAAGAATTGGTAGCGGAAGAGGTCTTTTACCTTGGCGTGGCCTGAGGGGACTACTGGATGGCAGACAAAGGCCTCTGGTAGTTCACTTGTGAGCATCTCTCTAAACTTTGTGGCAAATTCTAGTAATGCCGCTTCGTTTTTGGCGTTAAATAAGAACTTCACTATTTTGCAGTAGGGTGGGTAGCTAAACATTTTACGTGTGGTGATTTCGTCACCGTAAAATGCTAAGTAATCTTGGGCTGCTGCTTGCTGGATGGTGCTATGTTCTGGCAGGGCAGTTTGTATGACAACCTCGCCTGGGGAAACACCCCGTCCAGCTCTTCCTGCTACCTGCGTAATGAGCTGGAAGACGCTTTCTTGCGAGCGAAAATCAGGAATATTT
>JAJFUY010000339.1 GCA_021372185.1 Chlamydiales bacterium
TCTGTCGCCGTTCTTTTAACACCCTCTAGCCCAATAATAAGTGGGCATTTATAGAGTTTGGCAATTTCCAGGGCTATATCTTCTGAGGTAAGAAGGGATTCTGCTGTGAGTGCAAATGGTTTTTTTATCGTGGATAAAAACAGGCTATTGATTTCTACCGTATTAAATAAAAGGGTAGTACTTCCGTAGGGGACTACACCTTCTGGCATCAAGATAAGATCAAGTTTTTCTTTATTGTAAAAGGGGGCAATCGCCGTGACAAGTTCTTTCCAGGCAGCAAAAGAGCGCTCTTGCGGGCTTAGGCGTTTTCTGGGTTTAGGCAAAAATTCTTCCGGCACCTTTCTAGAATGAACAATCAGTACCCTCATTTGTGGGTGTATAGCATCGTAGGCGGTTTGTCTTGCTCCATGTATCTGGAGGTGAAAAATTCCATATATAAATGGTAACGCTGCAATGCAGACTGCAAAAAGAACAGGTGCCTTTTTGAGAAGGTAATAGGCGCGGAGCATGGCAGTATTTGTGAGCATCACCCAAAAGGACATGCCAAGAACTCCAAACAGGCTGGCTACCTGCAGCGTGATAATATTGCCGCTAAGGGAAATACCGGTAAGGTTAAAATAAAACCCTGAGCACCAATAAATGCGACTCCATTCTAAGAGTGTCCATGCAGCGGGAATAAGTAAAAATAGACGTTTAGAGCAAATGATTTTTTTAGTTACCAGCAAGCATAAAAGCCCAAACTGCAGGCCCATAAGAACTGATAATAGTAAAAACGTGCTACGAGCTGCCACAACAGGATGGTAGGTAAACCAAAAAAGCTGCACGCACTGAACTAAAAAGAAAAAGAGTGTGCCGTAGATAAATCGATCTCTGGTGGTCAGTTTAGCAATTTCATAAAAGAATAGACTAAACCCCACAGTGCTTGCAAAAGCAGCACAAAGAGGTGAGTAGGCCGGCTGCCCAAAGGTAATAAAGCAATAAGAGAGCAATAGAAGGACAATGCGTGTGATATTGCAAGAGTCAAATAGGGCAAATAGTGTGTCTTTAGTGGTCATGGCAAAAAGAGTAACAACAATTAATAAAATTTACAACAAACAGCCGCAAAAACTATTTTTTTGAACCGTAGCGTATTCTGGCTTTATTGCAAAAGATTTTCTTTGAGGAACATGGGGGTGGTTTTGTTTTTCCTTGCCCTTGCCCGTTTTTGTATTGTTCCCCTTTTCCTTGTCCCTTTCAGTTTCAAATACAAATACAAATACAAAAAATCGGGCAAGGGCACGGGCAAGGGAAAGGGAAAGGGGGGATATGGAAACTCCTTGTAATGTATATCAAGAGATCTCTATACTACTCGCATTATGTCACCATTATCACACCGTTTTCGGACAAATCATCTTCTTATGCTCTTAGAGGGCTACGAGCAGCAAAAAGCCCCTATTGATTTTTGGGTAAGCTGCTACTTTAGAGAGCATAAAGCTCTTGGTTCAAAAGATAGAGCCTTTATTAGCGACGAGGTCTATCGCCTTATCCGCTGGCGTGCACTTATTGATCACTTTATTACGCACCCCGACTGGCAAAGTCGTATTGACTGGCTGCAAAATGAAGATCCTAAACGCTTTTTAGATAATGAGACTATCCCACTTCATATTCGCTACAGCATGCCAGAAGTTCTTATGAACGAACTGATTGCTTCTTGGGGGGTTGAAAAAGCCAAAAGCATAGCCCTTGCCTGTTTAGAGCCAGCACCTACTTGCATTCGTGCAAATCTCTTAAAAACTACGCGCGATCAACTATTTGAGAGATTATCTCATCAAGGCTTCTTAGTATCTCGTGCACAAGATTCTGAAACCGGTATTCTCTTTCATAAAAAAGAAAATTTCTTTTGCCTTCCTGAATTTATCGAAGGCCTTTTTGAAGTGCAGGACGAAGGATCTCAGCAAGTAGCCCAGATGGTACAGGCAAAAGCCAACGATCATGTATTTGATTTTTGTGCAGGATCTGGTGGTAAAACACTTGCTTTTGCGCCAAACCTTAAAGGCACCGGCCAAATTTATTTACACGACATACGTTTACATGCGCTTCATGAATCAAAAAAACGCTTAAAACGAGCCGGCATTCAAAATGCACAAATCGTGGCGCACACTGACGATAAAAAATTACGAAAACTTAAAAAAACCATGAATTGGGTTTTGGTAGACGCTCCATGCTCTGGCACAGGAACATTGCGCCGCAACCCCGATATGAAGTGGAAATACACTCCCGAGATGCTTGTACGCATCGTTTCAACCCAGCGTGTTATCTTTGAGCAGGCCTTAAGTTATGTAAAACCAGGCGGTTATATTGTCTATGCTACATGCAGCATACTCAACCAAGAAAATCGCGCACAGCTTGAGCACTTTTTAGCTCACTATCCAATTGAACTTGTAGGGGAGCCGTTTGAATGCGTCCCAGAACAGGGCAAAAAAGATGGCTTTTTTGGTGCCGTATTCCGTAAACGCTAGTTTTCTATTTTTTTTGCGATACCTGAAAAATTTATTGCAAAATTCATATCAATATGTTCTTTTATCTCCAGCTCAATTATTGCATTTGTGTACGAGCCTGTTGCAAAGCTCGTAAAACAAAGAATTTTTGAGGTGGCACTCCAGATGCGATAGTCGTTTTCTTGAGAGTTCGAGGAACCTCGTAAGACCGGGTTCTGTCTATAACTCAATATGGAGATTTAATGATGAAGCTAGCTCTTCTTCCGAAGATAATGGTTTTGCTATTGTCATCTCAGCTACTTTGTGCTGACATGCCACAAGCAAAAAAGAATACTATTCCCGTACCTGCAAAAGTCCAACGTAGACAAAATCAACAACAAAATCGACAGCAACCCAATAAAAAGCAAACAGTCCCTCAAAAGCAAAGAGTGACCATGCCTGTAACAGAAGACCAGATAGATCAATCAGAGTCTGAATCAAAAGACGGGCACTGGGTAAATAAATTGCCTAAATATATCCCAAACTACATTAAGGATATGTTTAACAGAAAAGATCACCATTTTCATACCTCTTCATCTTCTTCATGTGATGATGATCATGGCCATGGTGGTGGCCGCGGGCCGAGAGGTCATAGAGGTCGCACAGGAGCTACTGGACCCGCTGGTCCTCAAGGTTTACCAGGTGCTCAAGGCCTACCTGGCGCTACAGGTGCTAGAGGAGCTACTGGTTCTACCGGAGCCACCGGAGCCACAGGAGCCACAGGCGCTACAGGTGGTGCAGGTTTAGCTGGCGCAACTGGTTCTACAGAAGCCACTGGCTCGACAGGCGCCACAGGCGCAACAGGGGCTGATGGTAATGCTGGAGCTACCGGAGCTACCGGAGCTACCGGAGCTACAGGAGCCACTGGTGCTGTTGGAGCTGCCGGCCTTGGAGCTATTATTCCTTACTCATCAGGAACTCCTGTTGTCATGACAAGCGTGATTGGTGGACTAGTTGGTAATGGATCAATTATTGGCTTTGGTGATTCTCTAACTGGAATTGACTTATCTTTGGGTAGTTTTGATGCATCATTGCTATCTGATATGTCATTTGTAGTGCCTAGAGATGCAACAATTACAGCGCTTGCTGGTCACTTTACAAATACTGTAGGATTAAGTTTGATTGGTACTATTGTAAACGTAAAAGTGCAATGGTATTCTAATGATTTTGCATCAGGCGATAATATCTTTACTCCAATTGCAGGAGCCAGTGTTGATTTGACAGCAATGACAGGTATTATATCTATTGGTCATGTCTGTACAGGGTTGAATACAGGTTTAAGTATCCCAGTAACTGCGGGAACTCGATTGATTGCTGTATATTCAATCACCTGCTCTGGTCTAACACTTATAAATACTGTAACAGGGTTTGCAAGTGCGGGTCTTGCGATCTCATAATCGTAAAGAGGGCTAGAGTAAATACTCTAGCCCTTTTTCTCGAGTGTGGACATTTGGCCGAAGGCCTTTGGAGTGCGGTAATTTTTTACCGCTCTTAATTTTTGACCACGCGCTATATCTTCGATAGCCTCCAAAACATACAATAGCCCGATATTATGACACAAATGGGTTAGTCAAAAGATTGAACGTTCGTGTAAGTTGTGAAAGTTATTGTTAAATCGGTGTGTTGTCGAAAATTAAGAGCGGTAAAAAATTACCGCACTCCAGAGTGAGCTTACGCTCACAAGCTACAAATGTCCAAACTCGAGAAAGAGGGCTAGAGTAACTCTAGCCCTCTTTGGTTTGCATAATTTGGTGTGTGTCTATATGCTTAATGCAATACTTGTGAGACTGTGTATGAAAAAAATACTTTTATCTGTTTTTGCTTTAGCATTGTTTGTGGTAGGCGCCCTTTTTGCCGATAGCCCCCAAGAGCCGCGTAAGCGAATTGTTGTGAACAATAGGGTTTTAGCCTCTGTTAACGGCAACGTGATCTCTGTGATCGACGTTAAAAAGAAAATGGATATGCTTCTTTACCAACACTACCCACAATATATGGATGTGCCAGAGGCGCGTTTTGAGTTTTATAACTCGCACTGGAGAGAGGTACTTAACGACTTAATCGACCGCGACCTCATGATGGCAGACTCTGAAGAAAAAGGCTTTCCTATAAGCTCAGGGGATGTGCGAGAAGAGCTTGAAGATATCTTTGGCCCTGATGTTATGCTAAACCTTGATAGCGCCGGTCTTACTCTTGATGAAGCCTGGAAGCTTGTAAAAGCCGATATCACCATTCGCCGTATGCTCTACTATCAAGTACGTATGCGCATAACGCCACAAATTACTCCAAATGAAATCCGTAAAGCCTACGATGAAAAGGTGAAAACTATTGGCCAGCAAAAAGAATGCGTATGGCGCTGTGTTACCTTAAAATCAGATGATGTTAAAGTATCTACAGCCTATGCAGAAAAGATATTAGCTCTTTTAGAACAAGACAAAATAGCCTTAGATAAGCTCCAGGCTGTACTTGATAAAAAAGGCCTTACAAATCCTGATGTTCAGATGCTTATCTCTCAGCCTTTTCGTCAAAAACAGGGTGAGCTTTCAAGTACCTTGCAAGACCTTCTGCTTTCTATGAAAGAAGGCACGTACAGTAAGCCTTTGCTACAATCTAGCCGGTCTGAAGCAGCTCCCGTTGTGCGCATTTACTATGTTCAAGAGCTAAAAAATGAAGCAATCCCATCCTTAGCTGAGCTTGAGCCAACATTAAGAGAAGAAATCACTCAAGAAATGACAGCCAAGAAGACGGCAATCTATTTAGATGATTTACGACGCCACTTTCATTTGTCAAAAGAGCAGATCGAAAAAGAGCTTCCTGTGAACTTCCAGCCGTTTGTGCTGAAATAATGGCGCGTTTTAGACCTTCTGAGCTGCAGGAGTACTTGCGAAGTATTGGGGCTAAGCCCGAAAAAGGCATGTCACAAAACTTTTTGATAGACGGCAATATTTTAGATAAAATTATTGCTCTTGCAGACGTTCAGTCTGATGATGTTGTAGTTGAAATTGGCCCAGGGCCTGGAGCGCTTACAGAGCGTCTACTAGAAACTGGTTGCCAGGTTGTGGCTATAGAAAAAGACCCTATCTTTGCCAAAGCATTAGCATCTCTTGATAACCCACGGTTAACAGTACACACAGCTGATGTATTAGAATTTGATCTCAATGGTTTTTCTAATGCAAAAGTTGTCGCAAATTTGCCTTACAATATAACAACACCCATTTTGCAGAAAATTTTACCTATGCAAGAGGTATTTACTTCTGTCACGGTGATGGTGCAAGAAGAGGTAGCAAGGCGTTTATGTTTTGATTGTGCTGTAAAAGACTTTGTCGCCTTCACGTTATTTTTGCAGTATTACAGCAAGCCGCAATATGGCTTTACTGTATCTCCTCAGTGCTTTTTTCCGGCGCCTCGCGTGCATTCATCCGTTATACGTTTGAATCTTGAAAAGCGCTTTCAGGCTGAAGATGAAGCCTTTTTCTTTGACTTAATCAACACAGCCTTTTCACAGCGGCGTAAAATGATTAAAGCGACTCTCAAAGCTAAAGTAGATGTGCACAAAATAGAAGAGGCCCTGTTAAAAATAGGCAAACCCATAACAGCACGGCCAGAAGAACTTACCCTTGAAGAGTGGGTTAGCCTAGCTGTAGAATGTGGCAAATAAAATAGCAGTAGCTGCCAAAGAGTGCCGTAAGCAACAAAAATGTGCCTATGCGGTCAACTGCTGTCACTTCTTCTGCATTTCGTCTAAAATGATCAAATACAGAGTTAGTAACCCAGGCGCTACCAATAAATCCAGCGGGCATGAGAACAAGAAGAAAGAGTGGTGCAAACATCATCATAATAAATTCTCCATGTTTTACTGTGATGATTGTATGATTTTTATGATTTGTTTGTACACATTAGAGTGTTATAAAAAGCAGGTTAGCTATGACTGAAAACGTACAAATTCCATTAGTGGGCTCAAGCGTGCAGGCAGGCTTTGCTTCTGTTGCAGATGAGCATATTGAAACCTACCTTGATTTAAATGAACTCATGGTTAAGCACCCCGCGGCAACATTCTTTGTGCGAGTAGCTGGTGATTCTATGAAAGACGCCGGTATTTTTACCGACGACATTTTGGTAGTAGACCGCTCGCTTACGCCTGTAAGTGGCAAAATTGTTGTAGCCTGTTTAGATGGTGAGTTTTTGGTGAAGCGCTTTATAACAGATGGCAAAAACATTCGCCTTGTTTCTGCTAATCCTCGCTATTTAGATATAAACATACGTCCTGAACAAAGCGATTTTAGAGTATGGGGCGTAGTTAGCTACGTGATTCATGCATGCTAGCGCTTGTTGATGCTAACAACTTTTTTGTCTCGTGTGAGCGCGTATTTAACCCTAAACTCGAAAAAAAACCTGTAGTGGTTCTTTCGAGTAACGATGGCTGCGTGGTGGCTCGTTCGCAAGAGGCAAAAGCCTTAGGCATCGGCATGGGGGCGCCTGCTTTTGAATATAAAGCGCTTTTTAACAAGTATGGCGTGCAGGTCTTTTCATCGAACTTTGCGCTTTATCTTGATATGTCCAGACGTCTCATGCAGATTATCCGCAGCTTTTCGCATTCTGTAGAGGTCTATTCTGTAGATGAAGCGTTTATCTCTTTTGAAGGCTGCTCAGAAGCGGATATTCTCAGTATATCCCAAACTATGCGCCAAAAAATACTGCAGTGGACGGGTCTACCCGTATCTATTGGCATTGCCCCTACTAAAACCCTTGCCAAAGTGGCAAATACCCATGCCAAAAAACAGGGCATTTATTTGCTTAACGAACAAAACCGAGAAAGATGCCTTCAGGCATTTGCTGTGGCAGATATTTGGGGTATTGGAAGGCGTTTAGCTGAGCGTTTACAAAAAAAGCAGGTGTATAATGCCTGGGAGCTAAGTTTGTGCAATGACGCTTGGTTAAAAAAGGAGCTCTCTGTTGTGGGGTTACGCCTTGCCTGGGAGCTACAGGGAAGAGCGTGCCTTGAGCTTGATGAGCTTAGAGACCCCAAAAAATCTATCAGTACCGCTAAGTCTTTTAGCGAGCCTATAGAGGATTATGAAACAATTGCTGCCATATTAGCGGATTATACGGCCTACATCTCAGAAAAGCTCCGAAAGCAGCAAAGCCTTGCCTCATACATTGTTGTCTGGCTTACTACAAACCGCCATGCGGATGAACCCCAGCACTCACAAGACGCCTCTTATGTGCTGCCAGTAGCCACTGACTATACTCCCACCCTTATAGACGCAGCCAAACGCGCCCTAAAGAGCATTTACCGCCCTGGTTACAAATATAAAAAGGTGGGGGTGATGCTTGGCAACTTTGTCTCAGAAGAAGTACTTCCACTTGATTTATTCAACAAAACCTCTCACAAGGTGCGCCAAAAGCAAACCAAAGCCATGCAAGTACTAGACAGCATAAACGAAAAGTGGGGCAAAAAAACCCTCTACTTCGCCTCCCAAGAACCCCGCTCAGTCAAAAAAGACTTCTGCTCCTCCCGTTACACCACCAGCTGGAGCGAGCTCTTTACAATCAATATCTAACAGATCCCTTGCCCGAGTGTGTTTTTCCCTTTCCCTTGCCCGATTTTGTATTGGTATTGGTATTGGTATTGGTATTAAGTGTGCCGTAGGTACACCTCATTATTAGCCCATGGTGTAGGCCCGAAGGGCCAAACCTAGGGTGTTGATTTAAGGGCTTTTTCAAGAAGTAGCTTTTATGTAAAATTTGCCCTTGAGCGTTAGCTCTCTGGAGTGCTGCGATTCTTCGCAGCTCTT
>JAJFUY010000369.1 GCA_021372185.1 Chlamydiales bacterium
GTTCCTAGCATGGATAAAATACCTGAAATAGCCAAGTGTTTTGGTTGTTCACAAGAAGAGACTGCCAAGCAATTAATCAAACTGAAAAAAGAAAGGTTGGGGAAATAATAAAATGGTTATGACCTGTGAAGAATGTGGAAAGAAAATTCAAGAAGGCGATATGGTTCTCGACCTAGACGGATTTGTTTATTGCGAAGATTGTATTGAAAATATGTCGGCAAAAGATATGCTAGAAATTTTGGATATAAAGCTTAAAGGAGCAAGGCCAAATGACTACATTTAATAAGATTTTAGACGTTAAAGATGTTACAAGGGTTGATTGGTTAAACGCACGCAAAATTGGCATTGGCGGTAGCGACATGGCCGCAATTATGGGTCTTAACAAGTGGCGGTCTGCTGTTGATGTCTGGCTTGACAAAACAGGCCAAATAGTTGAAGAACAGGAAGAAAACGAGTTCATGTATTGGGGCAACGTACTAGAGGAAGTTGTTGCCAAAGAATTTGAACGCAGAGCAAACTTAAAAGTTCGCAGAAACAATTTCATGCTGCAAAGCGTTGAGTATCCATTCTTGCTTGCCAATCTTGACCGTGAAATAGTCGGTCAAAAAGTCGGGTTAGAGTGTAAGACCGCTTCCGCTTTTAAATCGGAAGAGTGGGAGGGCGATAGCGTGCCTGACATTTACTATATTCAATGCCAACATTACATGGCGGTAACAGGGTACTGTAGTTGGTGGATAGCCTGTTTATGCGGTGGAAATAGCTTCTTTTTCAAAGAAATCCCACGCAATGAAGAAGTTATTGCTTTAATTATTGAGAAAGGGAAAGAGTTTTGGCAACACGTTACAGACTTGACTATGCCGGACATTACAGGGCAGGAATCTTGTAAAAAGGCGTTAACAAAACTTTACCCCGATAGTAACGGCGAGAGCGTTAATTTGCCCGATACGGCGACTATATATATTGAGCAATACAATCGTGCTAGTGAGGCAGAAAAAGCCGCAGGTGAGCAAAAATTGGAAGCGCAGAACATATTGACCAATATGCTAGGCGTTAACGAAATAGGGTTCGCAGGAGATTTTAAGGTTTCATGGAAAACGACTAAAGCTAGAGAAACCTTTGACGGCAAAAAGCTTAAAGCCGATTATCCGGAAATTGCCAAAAACTATATTAAAATTGGTGAACCTTCAAGAAAGTTTGGAATTAAATAAAAAAAGGAGAGTACTAAATTATGGCAACAATAAATGGATTAGAAAAAAACACTTTTAAAGCGGTAGCGGAAAAAACAGAGGTTAAAGAGATTGCGAGTTTAAAAGGGCTATTGAGCAACGCAGGAGTAAAAAAACGTTTTGAAGAATTACTGGGGGCAAAATCAGCAGGCTTTATGAGCAGTTTGCTTTCTGCTACACATAACAATGCTTTGTTAGCGAAGGCAGACCCGCAAACTATTGTTTCAGCCGGTGCAATGGCCGCTACTTTAGACCTTCCTATCAACCAAAATTTGGGTTTTGCGTACATTGTTCCTTTTAGAAATGGGAAAACAGGAGTTACGGAAGCTCAGTTCCAACTTGGCTATAAAGGTTACATACAACTTGCAATGCGTACCGGTCAGTACAAGACTATTAATGCTTGCGAAGTTTATGAAGGAGAAATTACAAAAGAAAATCGCTTTACTGGAGAATTTGAGTTTGGAGAAAAAACAGGAGATAACGTTACCGGCTATTTGTCGTATTTTAAACTGATCAATGGCTTTGAAAAATATCTTTATATCAAAACTGACGACATGGAGAAGCACGCCAAAAAGTTTAGTCAGACTTATAAAAAGGGTTATGGACTATGGTCTACCGACTTCCATTCCATGGCCATTAAGACGGTTATTAAAACCCTTTTATCCAAGTATGGTATCCTTTCTATTAGCATGCAATCGGCTATTTTAAATGACGGTGGCGTTATCAAGCAAGCTGACACGGGCGAGTTGGAAGCCAATTTTGAAGGCGACACTATCGACGTAGAAGGCGTAGGTTCTGTTGACAAAGAGACTGGCGAAATTTTGGTGCCGGAAGAAGAAAAATAATTATATTCTGCAATCCCCTTCGCCTATGGAGCGAGGGGGAGAAAGGGGGTTAATTCATGAATAACATTCAACTTTTCACAAACAATACCTTTGGGCAAATAAGAGCAATGTATCAAAATGGCGAGCCTTATGTCATGCTTAACGACGTTTGCCAAATTCTAGGATTGGGCAATCCTAGTCAAGCGAAAGCTAGACTAAAATCTGATGGGGTCATTACTAATGAGGTCATAGACAATATGGGCAGAAGTCAAAGCGCTACTTTTATTAACGAGAGCAACCTGTATAAACTCATATTCCAAAGCAGAAAGATAGAAGCGGAGAAGTTCAGTGACTGGGTGACAGAAGAAGTGCTGCCTTCAATTCGCAAGACGGGGTCTTTTAGTCTCGCTGTTCCTACGACTTTTGCCGAAGCTCTACGTTTAGCGGCAGACCAAGCCGAAAAAATAGAACAGCAAAATAAACTACTTATTGAAGCCAAACCCAAAGTTGATTTTTTTGACGCTGTAGCAGGTAGCAAGGAAGCTATCCAAATGGCTAACGTTGCTAAGCTTTTAGGTATTAAGGGTATTGGCAGAAATACTCTTTTTGAAATTCTACGAAGGAGAAAGATTTTGCAATTTAACAATATCCCTTACCAAGAATACATTGACAGGGGATATTTTAGGATAGTAGAACAAAAGTACGTTAAGCCAGACGGCGACACCTGCATTAATATTAAAACACTGGTGTATCAAAAGGGTTTGGACTATATTAGAAAAATAATAAAAGAGTGTTGACATTATGGTTATTGTTGTTGTATAATTAAAAAAAGAAAGAAAGGAGGGTCTATATGAACCTAAAGGAATTACGAAAAAGAAAAGGACTTACACAAATGGACGCCGCCGCAATTTGTGGTGTTAGTTTGACTTGCTGGATTTTGTGGGAAAGAGAAATAAATACTCCTAACGAAGAAAACATGGTGAAGGTGAAACAATTAGAATCCTTGCCGGATAAGGAGTAAAGCAATGAGCGACAACAAAAGATATTATTATTTGAAACTAAAGGATAACTTTTTTGACAGTGATGAATTGATGGTGCTTGAAAGCTTGCCTGATGGCTATATGTATTCAAATATTCTACTTAAATTATATCTACGAGGTCTAAAGAACGACGGTAAGTTGATGGTAAATGAAAGAATTCCTTACAATAGCACAATGCTTGCAACCGTCACTCGTCATCCTGTTGCTGTTGTCGAAAAAGCAATTAAAATATTCATTGATTTAGGCCTAATTGAAGTAATGGAAAACGGAGCAATTTATCTTTTAGACATACAAAATTACATCGGTGAAAGTAGCACTGAGGCAGATAGAAAGCGGAGATATAGAGAAAAAATTGAAAGTGAAAAATTGCTCCCTCTCCCTACTAATGGGACAAATGTCCCACGGAACGTCCCTAAATGTCCAGACGAAAATCCACCAGAGACAGAGATAGAGAAAGAACTAGATTTAGATTTAGATTTAGAACTAGAACTAGAGAAAGAGAAAGAGCTAGAACTAAAGAAAAAGATAAAGAAAGAAAAGTCCCCGTCACCTGAAAAGAAAACGTCCTTTGCTGAATTTGTCACATTAACTCAAACTGAATACGATATGCTAACAGCCAAATTGGGTAATGAGCAAGCCGTTAAAGACTGTATTGACATTCTTGACAACTATAAGGGCTCAAGCGGCAAAAAGTACAAGAGTGATTATAGGGCTATTCTTAGTTGGGTTATTGACAAATACAAGGCTAAGAAAAAAGAGAGCTCAACCACATTGTCAAAAAGTACGCAAGCGGCGGAAGAAGCAATCCGTATGTTGAAAGAAAGGGGCTTGTAAATGTCAACAGAAGAAACTTTAGAAAAAATCAGAATATTAGGTAAATACGCCGCATTGATACCTAATAACCATATGTCAAAGGATAATTTTATTATGTATGCTGATATTCTTTCAGATTACAGCCACGAAGAACTAGAAGCAGGATTAAGGGTGATAGTTCGCACTGACACCTTTTATCCTTCCATAGCAAGAATTAGAGAAGCCATAGAAGGGCTGAGAGACACCGCAAATGATACTCATGTCGCAGACGAAAACGAAGCATGGGGAGAGCTTATGCGAGAAATGAGAGCAAAGGCTTGTACTGACAAACCACCTGTATTTACACGCCCGGAAATTGCGGAGACGGTTAGAAATTTAGATTGGAACACGATCAGCCGGTGTGAAGAAAGCGATTTGCCAACTGTTAGAGCGCATTTTAGAATGGCGTATCAAGCAACGTGCAAGAGAATGAAAGAGCAGAGTACTAATAAAGAGGTCATAAAGACGCTTGACATTAGTAGTTTGTTGGATAGAGCAAAAATTAAAAAAATAGACGGAGGGAAATAAATGAGAAAATTATCAAAAGAAGCAAAAGGGGCAACGGACATAAATATTGAACAAAAACAGTTAGAACAGCTCACAAATGGGATGGTAAGAAATATAGTTTACCTTACTAACAATTTGAACGATAAAGCGAGTTTTAGTGGTAAAGAAGTTAAATACTGGATATTCACGCTACAAGATTTTATGAGGATAAGCATTGCTTATGGAGATAACAAACTGGTCAACTATTGGTTTCCAATGAAAAACTTGTATTTGTACGATTCAGAATACACGATCGTAAAAGAAATTATAAGAGCCATATATGTTTTGCTAGAAAATAACCCAATGCAAATGGCGGATAAAAGGACAGAAACAAGAACTACAGATTAAAGGGAGGGTTTTAAATGAAAGCATATAAAGGATTAAACGAAAAAATGCAGGGTTACGGTGAATTTCAGTACGAATTAGGCAAAACTTACGAAACTGATAAAGCAAAAGCTTGCGAATGCGGATTCCACGCTTGCACTGAACCTTTTGATGTTTTCAACTATTTTGACCCCGCTAATAGTAGATATTTTGAAGTTGAAACAGAAGGCAAGTTTGATAAAGATAAAAACGATTCAAAGTTGGCTTGTACAAAAATTACTATTAGTGCAGAAATAGGACTGCCGGGTATTATAAAAGCAGGTGTTGACTTTATTTTAGAAAGAGCAAAAAACGTAAAAACGAACACAGGCGACCAATCAGCGGCGACTAACACAGGCAACCGTTCAGCGGCGACGAACACAGGTAACTACTCGGCGGCGACCAACACAGGCTACCGTTCAGCGGCGACGAACACAGGTAACTACTCGGCGGCGACGAACACAGGCGACCAATCAGCGGCGACGAACACAGGCTACCAGTCGGTGGCTACGAACATAGGTAACTACTCGGCGGCTACGGTAGAAGGGAAAGATTCGGTAGCTTGTGCTCTAGGCTGTGATTGCAAAGCAAAAGGAGCTTTGGGGTGCGCAATCGTTGTTACTGAACGTGGAGATTGGGACGGAGAGACGTACCCATTACTCAAAATTAAAGCCGCTATCGTTGACGGCAAAAAAATAAAGGTCGATACTTTTTATAAATTAGTCGGTGGAAAATTCGTAGAGGTGAAAGAATGACCCATTGGGACGACACGGGAGGGCTTAGAAAATGATTTTAGCGATAGACCCGGGCAACGAGCAATCGGCATATGCTGTGCTTAACGAAGAGCTTTTCCCTGTAAGCTTTGGAAAAGTAGATAACAGAAATCTGCTTGACAATATTACCAATATCGTTGTCGGCAACTGTATCAAAAATGCGGCCGTTGAAATGGTAGCTTGTTACGGTATGGCTGTAGGGAAAACAGTATTTGAAACGTGCGTTTATATCGGTAAATTAACCGAAAGGCTAGAAAACAACGGCGTTGAGGTTACTTATATTTACAGAAAAGAAGAAAAAATGAACCTATGCCATACCATGAAGGCGAAAGACGGAAATATTTCTCAAGCCTTGAGAGATAGGTTTGGAGAAAAGGGAACGATTAAAAATAAGGGTTGGTTCTTTGGTTTTAAGGCTGATATTTGGCAAGCATACGCTGTTGGCATAACGTATAGTGATTTGTATTGCAAAACAGGTACAAACATAAGGGCAGTAAAATAAAAACGCCGTACGGAGAAATTTGGAGGTGGAAAGAAATGAGAGAAATAAAGTTTAGGGCGGTTAACGCTGACAATGAATTAATTTATGGATTACCTTATACAGATGGGACTAATGAAACGTGTTATTTTAAAGAATATAGCAATCGTTTGTGTTGGAGGAGAGAAGGGGATGGAGCACATTGCAATCAGCCCTATAAAAATGGGACGCTAATGCAATATACAGGAATGAAAGACAAAAACGGAGTAGAAATATATGAGGGCGATATAGTAATTTTTACAGGAGGAGAGGCACTAGCGGTTAAATGGCAGCCAGTAAGTGGGGCGTGGAAATTGGTGGGTAATGATTATAAATGCCTTTGCCTTCAAAGAAATATGGAATTATGTGAGGTTCTCGGTAATATCTACGAAAACCCGGAAGTACTAGCGGAGGAGCAGAAAAATGATTAACAAAGAGAAACTGCGAAAGTTTTTAATGGAAAAGAGTAAAGGCGCACTTGATACAATGGGAGAGGTCGAGGATAATGGGCAACGCTATTTTAATGAGGGGTACTCAGAATCATTATGTGAAATTATTACCAAGCTTGACGCAGGAGAATTTGACGAGGAGGTACAAAATGAGAAAAATAACCTTGTACACGTTTAACGAGCTAAACCCTGCTGCACAAGAAAAGGCAACAGAAAGGTACGCATGGGACGCTTTAATTGGCGTAGACATTGCCAAAGAAGTGTTATCTAATGAAAATTATAACTTTGAGTTTTTAGAGGACAGAACGAGAATTCAGATTATCGAGGGTTAGGGGGAGGAGGAAGAATGAAGATAGGGCTTGTAGACATTGACGGACACAATTTCCCCAATTTATGCCTAATGAAAATTAGTGCTTACTGTAAAACTCAAGGGCATGAAACAATGTTGTTAGATCCTAGTGCCTTATTGTTGGGGATGAACTTATTCGGCGAATGCGATAAATATTATGGAGCAGTTATTTTTAAAGAAAACAAGCAATTAGCTGAACAATTAATAAAAATGGGTGTAAAAGTTGGTGGCACTGGTTTAGATTTAGTAAACAAACTACCGCAATTTATTGAAACCCAATTCCCAGATTACAACCTTTACGACATTAAAGATACAGCTTACGGATTTTTAACTCGTGGGTGCCCACGCCATTGCAAGTTTTGCATTGTTGGAGATAAAGAAGGATTGCAATCCGTTAAGGTGGCGAATTTAAAAGATTTTTGGAGCGGACAAAAAAACATTGAGTTGCTAGACCCAAACTTATTGGCTTGCAAAGACTGGGAAGAATTATTGCAACAATTGGTTGATTGTAAAGCTAGCGTAAACGTTAATCAGGGTATGGATATTAGATTTATGACTAAAGCAAAACAAGCCATGATAAACAAATCTAGCATTACTACACTTCATTTTGCGTGGGACAACTACCCAGATACTGAAACTTTTGAAAGATTAAAAACTTTTAGAGAAGGGTTTGAGCTTGATACTAGGCACCTGAAAGTATATGTGCTAACAAATTTTAATACTACGCATGAACAAGATTTAGATAGGATATATAAGCTCAAGAAAATTGGCTATGATCCGTATGTAATGATTTTCGACAAACCAAATGCACCTAAAATAACGAGATATTTACAGCGTTGGTGCAACAACAAGTTTATTTTCAGATCCTGTGATAAATTTGAAAATTATGATCATAGGATAGGTTAAGAAGAGGGAGGCCATAAATGAAGCGTACTACTGATAATTGCAAATTAATAAAGGAAATGGTTAAATGCGGAACCGGTAAACCACAATTAGAAAGTGACGGAACATGCTTAGGCTATCAACGTAGCGATATAGATGATGAACCATGCAGCATTTGTAGTAAATGCAAATTATGTAGCGGAAATGGATAAAAAGTTAACGAAAAGAGGTCATAAATGAAACAGGTACTACTGATAATAATTATGCTATGTACCGTTACCGCCTACACCGCCTCATACGAAGAGTGCGGGAAAACGGACGGAATTACCGCATCGGGAACTAGAGCAATAGAGGGTAGAACCGTTGCTTGTGATTTTTTGAGTTTTGGTACACAGGTCATTATTTCAGGGCAGACATACACCGTAGAGGACAGGATAGGAAGCGGACACCCAAGCAAACTGGACGTGTATATGGAAGATAGGCAAGAGGCATTGAGGTTTGGGCGTAGGCAGTTAGAAGTTGAAATACTGGAGAGTGACGATAATGGTTAAATGTAAAGACTGCGCCCATTTTATAAGCACCCTGAAAATTCAAGGCTGTGGCCTATGCTATCCACCTGCTAAATGTAGCGGGGAGCTGGCAATCGAGTGCGAAGATTTTATAACCCCAGCGGATGAAGAAAAAGGCAAGAAAAGCTGTGGGGAAAATATAAACAAGAAAGAAGGAACAAAACAATGAACGCAGGAGACTGGTTTTTACGCTTGCTAATATTCGGTACGATTTTAGCACTAATAGGTGCATTTATTACAATGAGGCTAGAATGGCAGTGGCACAAACTACAAGCAGAAGCTATTACATTCCTAGAACCTAAACTACAGGAAAAACCCAAAATTTTAGAGGGAGAGATGCTCCGCCCGAAAGGTACTAAGACAAGCGAGCTTATCGAGATTGAAGAATCAAAAATACTTATGAAAAAACCTCAAGATTAAAGGAGACCAAACATGAAAATAGTATACGTCGCACACCCTTTTACCGGTGACCCCGAAGACAACATGAGAAAAATTAATGCAATCATGCAATACCTAACACTAAATTATCCCGATATTTGCTTCATTTCGCCACTACACAATTTCAGTTACGACAAGGACGCTAAAGAAGCAGACATACTCCCTAGGTGCTTTGCCCTTTTAAGCAAATGTGATGACCTTTGGGTTTTTGGTAATTGGGAACACAGTAGCGGTTGCAGACAGGAAATTAATCAAGCTAAGCTTTGGGGTATGACGGTTTTATTCGGTGGCATAAGGGGCTGATAGCGTGGACAAAGAACAGATAGAATTCGTGTTTTATAATTATTTAGGCATAGCGAAGGCCATAGAAGAAAAAAGGCTAGATCCTCGTACAGAAAAGACAGGTGGTTGTGGGCATTGCAAGGTTAGTGACCCTACGGCCAACAAGGCGGTAGCAAACTGCGAACCGATACTGCATGTCAAGGTAGGAGAACAAACCATAAGAGACCCCGAAAAATGGCTTAAAGTCGTTAGGCAAACAAGGGTTTTTTACAAACGTTCTCTTAGAGGAGAACTAATCCGTCGCCGGTACGATATGCTGGAAAATAGGAAAGATACCTGCTTTGTCCTCAAAATGAGCCTAGCGAGGTATCACAACTTGGTTAACGAGGTGTTAGAAAAAGCTTTGGAGGTGGGAGAATGTTAACCGCCGGTATTTTCCGTAAAAACTGTTGCTACGACTGTAAAGAGAGAACACCGACGTGTCACCTAGATTGCAAGGGGTACAAGGACTTTACAAAGCAAAGGCAAGAAGCGAACGCTAAAAGGAGGTTAGCGAAAATGGGCGATAAATGTAAGAAAGGGGATAGGTAAGATATGACATCACCTTGCAATACCTGTAAAAAATACATTACTCATGGTGGAAATTGCCAAGGCCCTAGGCGTACTCTTTTATCTCCGTGCCTTATGTTTGAGAAAGATGAGAGAGGCTATGTTGCAACAAAAACATTGCAAATAGAACTTGGTTTTGGAATGCTAATACCACCGCTTATAACTTTTGACAATGATTGGGAATACAACAATAACCCCATAAAATTTTACAGGCTAGAACCTTTGCGATGGGATATGAAACGTTGCGTTTTAATTTGTGAAGCACGAGCAGATATTTTTGAACCTATAATTTGTAAAGAAGAACCAACGAATATAATAACCAAAATAATAAAATTTAAGGAGGTAAAACAATGAACAAAATAATATTATGCGGTCGCCTAGTTCGTGATCCGGAATTTAGAGTAACGCCTAGCGAAAAATCAGTATGCACGTTTACGTTGGCGGTAGATAGACAGTTTTCAGCGGAAAAAGAGGCGGATTTTATCAACATAGTGGTATGGGGTAAAGCAGCCGAGCTATGCGGTAATAGCCTTTCTAAAGGTCACAAACTCCTTGTAGACGGTCGTTTGCAGATACGTAATTACGTAGCTAAGAACGGCGAAAAACGCTACGTTACCGAGGTAATAGCGAACAGCGTAGAGTTTATCGAAAAACGGGAAAGCAATTTGCATGAAACGCAAAATGCTGTCGAAGAAAAAAGCGGTATGGAAGGGTTCGGGCAGGCTATTGAGTTTGACGAGGACCCTCTGCCTTTCTAGGAACTTGTAAGAGATTGTTACAAGTTGAGCATAACTGTGAGAAATGTAAAAAAATAGAGCGAGGCGTGGAAAACATGAGAGAACAAACAGTGCTTATTTTAGAAAGAGATTTATTATACGCGATTGGTGGACAGT
>JAJFUY010000004.1 GCA_021372185.1 Chlamydiales bacterium
GTTGTGGGGTATAAATTTGACTAATTTGGGAAATTGTTTTGGGGGTGAGGTTGTGATTGTGAATGAGGTTAAGGATTTACGAGAGATTGCTGTTGGGTCTGAGAATCGGATTAAGATTCAGGCTGTCAAGAATGCTGTGACAGATGGTGTTGCCGTTGTGGCTTGTGCAGCAGAATCTGGGGTGCGCGTACAGCCACTTAGCGAGGAAGAGACGCTTCAGGGGGCTATTAATCGGGCTTGTGACTGTCTGCAGAAGTGTCCTCATGCACAGGTTGCCATTGGTCTTGAGGCTGGGATTGTGTTTAAGGATGATGCTGTCTATCTTTGCCACTTTGGAGCACTTGTAGACAGGAAAAATGGGGTGTATTTTTCTAATGGGCCTCTTATTTTGCTGCCGCCTAGCTTTAAAGAGCCACTTTTGGCAGGTCAAAGTTTAGAGGATGTGATGCATCAGTCTACTGGCATAGAAAAACTAGGTAAAAAAGAGGGTGCTATTGGCATTTTTACTGACAATAGCATAAACCGTGAACAGATGCTCACTCAAATTGCACAAGTGCTTTTAGGGCAATATAGCTATTACACCAAGTGAGGATAGGGTGAAGAGCTCTTATTAAAGAGCGTACGCTCTACCTGTATTACGGCTTCTTTTACAAATGCATTTATGTCTTTAACTACTTGCACAGTTTTGCGCGGCAATGAGACGAGTGCATTTTTAATTTCAGTGCCTTTTGTCAAAAGAGTAAGGAGCACAAGTCTTGGAATAACTATCAGAGCAAATGTTTGATTTGAGGTAAGGATGTTGGCTTTGCCGCACATCACTATGTAGTTATGATATGAGTGGTAAATCAAGCTTGCCGATGCGCTGTCAGCGACTTCTTTTAAGTAGCCATAGATAAGTCCACCCAAAATATGCCAAGCGGTCACTGCCACTTTTCCTGCCGTACTCATACCTGGATAATTACCCAAGTGTGCAATGCCAAAAGCAATGGCTGTTACCCATACTCTAAACACTTTCTGAGACTGAAGTTCTGCTGGAGTTGCGGGTCTTGAGTGCCAATGGGTAAACACCGCATTTTGAATAGCTTTAATGCCATCTAACAAAATAACTCTAAAAAGTATTTCTTCGAGTACAGGAGCAATAACAACGCTATCTATAGCTTCATCAAACAGATCTGGCATATTGCTAAAAGTTTTAATAGCTACTGTGCGAATAGCTTCAGTAGCAATATAAAAAATGCAAATACTTTTTACTGTATTCAAAACTTTAGATTGCAATGGTTCTACACTTTCTGAACCATATTGATGCCAACCTGTACGTGCTTCTACTACAGTCATTTATACCTCATAATAATGTAAAAAAGAATAACATAAGTGGTTAAATTATAAAAGATTAAAGAATCACATTTTGTATTGTTCAATAAACGAGCTGTTGCTATAGTTCGTTTTTTTGAGCTCGTAGGATTTACCATGAAAATAAAATTAATAATAGCGCTTTTATTTACTTCTATTTCTCTTTCTGCAGTTACACACAGCTCAGAACAATTTGAGGAATTTGAACGAACTGTTGAGCATTGGCTTGGAAAAAAAATTACTCACAATGACAATCTAGACCACGCCAATGAATGCGATCTTCTTACGCAAATACAGGTTCGATATGGCAATAATCCAGAAGGGATTGGGTCGCTACATTATGCCATCTTGCAAAAAGATATTTTAGCTGTAGACCTACTCTTATACTATGGCGCATCGCCATATACCGTTGATTATCAAGGAAATACATGCCTTGATTATGCGTTACAGGCTGATTGCCCAGAACTCATCAAGAAATTTTTGGCATTAGGCATTCGAACAAGTAGTCAAGTTGTTTATAATGAGTAGGTTAAAACATTCACAAGCCATTTGACTATTTAATCTTTTAAATGACTATAATTAGGTAAGCACAAAGGAGGTAGTTATGACAAACAAATATGTTGTCATTCTTGGAGTGCTCGTTGGTTCTCTAATTGCTCCTCTTGGAGCCGGAACTGTCTCGAGTACCCCCTCAACAGGAGTGAGCACAAGCGGAACTGTATCAGCACCAAATGCTGGCTCTACCGCTACAACACCTAGTGGGATAAATGGATCAATGCCAAATAATGCCGCCTCAGGGCCCGTCCAATCTCCAGGCAGTGGCACTGTGACATCACCTAACGGAACAGGCGCCTATCAGCCCGATATGGGACATTAAAAACTAGAGGGTCATTTATGAATGACCCTCTTTCTATTTTGTATTAATAAAATTGAGCACTTTTACTAAAGCTTCTGGCTGTATGCTTACGTCACCTGAAAATGCTGTATCTAAAGAATAGATAAGGACAAGCAAAAAGGCCGTTGTCGTAGCAAGTATCATCACCATAAGCACGTGTGAGGTGGTATTTTCTAGCGCAAAAAACCAGACAAACGCCACCAAAATTAGCCCACCTACAATAAGAAGCATCCACATTTGACTGCTAAGAGATTCTTCACTCCCCAAAAGGCGAGACAGCCTTGCATTTACAAGCTCATTTAATTTACTAATAGATTCTGCGTACCAAATTTCTTGTTTTTTGTGAGAAAGTTCAACTGCATAATAGGAGTTCCAAATACCTTTTACCGCATCTAGTGTTTTGGGACTTGGCATTTTTTTGCCCATTAAATCCCACTCTTCATTGATCACTCCTTCACAGTATTTTTTGAGTGAACTACGGATACTTTCTTTATCTTTTTGTGAAAATACTTCTGCATCACGGTAAAGCTCAGATACAAAACTGGCTTCCACTTCAGCTATATCTTGCAGCTTATCATAGCGCTGCTGCACGTTGACAACTGTAAAACCAAGTAGTACTGCATAAAGCACACCAAGGTTAGTAAACACAAAGCCTGCTACGTCGTGATGCGCTTTTAACACGGCACGATTTACAAGCTTACGCACCAAAAAGACGCCAGAAATGGCAAAAAATAAAAATATAATAATGAGCGGATAGGCTTCGGCCATCCACGAAAGTGACGTTTTGTGATCTAAAATGCCCATAACGCCCCTATTTAGTATAAATGTGGATGCCGCCACCTAATGTACAATTGATGTTGTGAGTCTGGCCAATAGTTTTAAACGTTTGTGGGTTATACGTTGTTATAGATACTGTAACGCTGTCATCATCTCTTATTGTATATTTGATATATTCATATGCAGGAGCTCCTGACTGGTCTGTAAAATGCAAATCAGATGTTACTATACGATCTTTAGCAGTATCTGAGGCAGGCATATGCATGAGCGAACTTGGAGCAAAATACCCTGTTGGCATACCTGGTTGACCCGTACACACGCTTAAATCAAGCTCAATAACAAATTGGCTGCCTGCTTCTAGCGTAGATACTAACTTTTGATACGACTCAATAGCTGCAGCATCAACATTTGAGGCAGCAAAGAGTAGCAGGCACATGCATAAAATTTTTTTCATCATCGAAGCAATCCTTGATTAGTTTTTTTTACCATAGGCAAGCTACCCTTTTGAATCAAGTATTTGTGATATAGCGGCTAATACATGGAAATTTAAGTGGACTCTCACGTAAAGATTTTGTAGTAGCACGCTCAATAATTGTGCCATCTTGCATAAAAAATATGTGGCAGTCTAGTTGACCGATAAGGCCCATATCATGTGTTGTGAGTAGCACTATTCGCCCCTCTTTACTTAAATCCTGCACAAAGCCTTCCACTTGGGCAGTAAGCAATGGGTCAAGGGCAGATGTTGGCTCATCTAAACAGATGATTTTTGGGTTTAACGCTTGAGTTCTGGCAATAGCAAGTCTTTGCTTTTGGCCGCCAGAGAGCTTACCCACGCTCTTTTTAGCAAAATCTTGAAGCCCATATTTTGTCAGCAACAAAAGAGCTGTATTTTCTGCAGCTTCTTTGGTTGCCCCCTGCAAGGTAAGCGGCAGAGTGATATTTTCTAAAACGCTTAAGTGCTCAAATAAGTTAAAGTGTTGAAACACCATGCCTACAGTATGATCTACACTTACTTTTTGCATATCTAAAATGTTGCCATCAAGTGCCACTTCACCTTCATCTAAACTATCAAGATTATTAAGAAGCCTAAGAAGAGTTGTTTTGCCAGCTCCAGAACCACCCAAAAATACTGCCACAGCACCTCTTGGAACATCAAAGTTCACAGAA
>JAJFUY010000030.1 GCA_021372185.1 Chlamydiales bacterium
CACCGTTTTTCCTGTATAGTCATACTTTCTCATTGCGAACCTCCTGTTTTTGGTTTTTGGTTTAAACTTTTATAAACCGGAGTGTTCGCTTCTTTCAAGTATTACCCGAAAGGCCCTAGGAATTCAGCATAGCAACTGTTATTTTTTAGTTTTGTCAATAGCTATTTTTTTGAGAAATTTTCTATAACATTTTTCGATTACCAACACCACACAAACCAACAAAATTCAACGCAAAAACGCTAAAACTCAAAAAACGCAAAAAAATTTGGTCTTTTTTTGCGCTTTTGGGCTTTTGTGACTTTGCGTTAAAAATTTGCATTACATGTGCTATCGCAACACCATCAATACACTTACGATGAAGAACCGGTTTCGTTACATTTTGGGTGCTTGTGATGACGGTGGTGCTTATGATGTTTATGATGCTTATGGTGTTTGTGATGTTTATGGTGTCGATGATGCTTATGTGGTCTGTGACATTTTTTAGGAGGTTTACATACGCACTTGCAGTCGCATTTTGGCTTTGGACAGCAGCATGGAGGGCACGCTTGCTGAGTAAAATTAGGATGTTCAACTACTGCTGCATCGCCGCAGCCTAAACACCCTTTTAAAATACCTCTATTATAATCGGCTAAAAAACCAGCAAGAACAAGGTATTGAGAAAGATTTTCAGGATTTGCTGAAAAATCACCTAACTCTAACAAGTTCTTTGCTTCTTCTAAAGCTGTACCCAAACACTCTGAGACGGCACCGTTGGCAACATTTAACTGAGCCGGAATCCACTGGTGGGCTAGCACAAACCAAGGTGAGCCAGTAGACGGAGTCTGTAATACAGCACTAAAGCCTAAACCCGCAATTGTTTCTTCTGGACTAAATGGAGCTGGCCACACATCTTGATGCTCAACCCAAAATATATCAGGAAATACGCATGTTTTATCTTCTGTGTGTGCCTCTACTGTCATACCAAATGCACATACTGCTGCTAAAAACAAAAAGTTCGACAAGATCCGTTTCACGAGCCACTACCTCTATTAAATATTTCTACTCTAATGTTCTAAGCAGATATCACAGCTTAGATACTTAAAGATGCGTTTACCAAAACGTGAGATTTACTTGAATATATTTCTTATGAAGAGATGAGTGCGTAAAAGAAGAGAAAAACCCTTGAGGGTTTTTCTCTTTAAGAGACTAAAAATTAGATACGAGAAACGTATTCACCAGTTCTCGTGTCGATACGTACTTTTTCGCCTTGTTCTACAAAAATAGGCACCTGAATTTTTGCGCCTGTTTCAACTAGTGCCGGCTTTAAAACACGTCCTGAAGCAGTATCACCACGCACGCCAGGAGCCGTTTCTGTAATAAACAGATCAAGAAATGTTGGAGGTTCAACTGTAATTGGCTCGCCTTTATAAAAAATGATGTCGTACAAGAGGTCTTCTTTCAACCACTGTTCGCACTCACCAATTGGCGCGTTCATGATTTTTATTTGTTCAAATGTGTTGTCATCCATAAACACGACACCATCATTTTCTTTGTAGAGCATGCGCATTTTTTCTTCTGCAATATCTGCTACGTCTAGCTTATCGCCTGATTTAAAGGTCTTTTCAAGCGCACGGCCTGATGTAAGGTGCTTTAGCTTCACGCGGTTAAAGGCTTGGCCTTTTCCTGGTTTTACATATTCATTGCTGATAATAGTGTAGGGTTGACCTTCCATCTCAACTTTGATGCCTGCCTTAAACTCGTTTGTGCTGATCTGTGCCATGTAAATGTTCCCACAATAACTGGTTATATAGAATGCAGGTAATTGTACCGCATTTTAAAAATCCTTGCAACTACTGGAGTAATTATGTATGTAAGGATTTATTTGTATGAAAGGATAATTATGCAACCAGGCGACGAATTTTACCACGAGACCGAAGCCAGAAGGACATTTGCCCTAGACACTTTAGAGCGCTATTCTGGATCAACTATAGACGAGTTTCAGCCCTGGATTCTCCTCACAAATTTCCCTCGCTACGTTGATGCCTTTTCAACGCTATATAAATGTCCAATTGTAGAAGGCTCAATGTTTAAGGTAGCTCATGCCAAAAAAGAGGGCATAACTATTTTAGACTTTAAAATAGGCTCTCCTGCTGCTGCCCTTGTAATGGACCTTTGCGCCTTCCTACCATGTTATGGGATGCTTTTACTCGGTATGTGCGGCGGCTTAAGAGAAGACTATAAAATTGGAGAGTATTTTGTACCTGTTGCTGCCATTCGTGGAGATGGTACATCAGATTTTTACTTCCCTCCAGAAGTGCCTGCCATGGCAAATTTTACTGTGCAAAAAGAAGTGTCAGCGTATCTAGAAAAGAAAAAAATTCACCACCATATCGGTATTACGCATACTACTAACAAGCGCTTTTGGGAATTTAACCCAGACTTTAGAAAGCGCCTCCAAGAAACTCGCCCACAGGTAGTTGAGATGGAGTGCGCCACCCTTTTTGCAGCAAGCTATGCTCATAGACTCCCACTTGGTGCGTTATTATTAATTTCAGACTTGCCAGTAAAAACATCGGGCGTTAAAACCAAAAAATCCAGCGAAATGGTTTTTGCAAAATTTATGGCCGAGCACATCAACATAGGTGTAAACATCTTGAAAAAACTTGATAAGGTGCCTCGCCTTAAAGAATATCGCAAACACGTTCACTAAAAAGGCATTTTTATGTGGCTCATTCTTTTATTGATGGCCTGTTTTTCCACACTCAGCGCCAAAATGCCGGGTCAGACTGATTTTGTGGTGGTAATCCCCTCTTATAATAACGAAAAATACTGTATTGCCAACTTACAATCTCTCGTTAACCAAAACTACCCCTATTGGACAGCTATTTACATTAACGACTGTTCTACAGATAAAACTGGGGCAATGGTTGATGATTTTGTTAAAACACACAATTTAGGCCACAAAATAAAAGTAGTGCACAACAAAAAAAATGTTGGGGCCATGGCAAACTTTTATAAATGGATAAACAAAATTAACCCTCAACATGTTGTAGTGCATTTAGATGGTGACGACCGCCTTGCCCACCCACAAGTACTCGAAAAACTTGCCTATACCTATGCTGATAAAAACGTCTGGATGACCTACGGAAGCTACAGGCCAGAACCCGATGACTTTGTACGGGTGTGTGCGCCATTTCCAGAATGGGTGCTTAAAAAAAATGCCTTCCGCAAATACGCCTGGGTCTCATCTCATCTTCGCTCATACTATGCAAAGCTCTTTCACAACATTAAGAAAAAACACTTTTTGTATAAGGGCAAATTTGCGCCTATGGCCTGTGATTTAGCTATTATGTTTCCTGTTTTAGAGCAGTCTTCAAAAAATCACATTCGCTATATTTCTGAAGAGCTTTATATTTACAACTACAACACGCCAATCAATGATGTAAAAAAAGACCTCTCTTTGATATTAGACGTAGATAAACGGATACGTAAAATGAGCCGCTACAAGCCCTTGAAAACGTTGTTTTAATGAAAAAGATTTTCAGCCTACTCTATCTTCTTTTCGCATCCCACCTACAAGCCTTTCAGGTGCAGCATGATGACATTGATATTGTTGTTGTCATCTGCTCATACAACAACGAACCCTATGTAGAAGAAAACCTCAAATCGCTCTTTAAACAAGACTATCCAAAATGGAAAATGATCTACATCAATGATGCCTCAACTGACAATACGGCCCAGGAAGTGCAACGGTGTGTGCATAAATATAAGATGTCCAAACGCTCAGTCGTTGTGAACAATAGAGACAGAAAAGGCGCCATGGCAAACCTCTACAATGCTATACACGCCATACAACCTCGTACAGTAGTTGTACAGCTAGATGGCGATGATATGCTTAAGGGTAAAGGTGTTCTTAGCCATGTAGCCAAGACCTACCGCAACAAAAACGTATGGATGAGCTATGGCAATTATGAATCATTTCCAGATAATGCCCCAGGGTGGCAGCACGACTCATGCCACGCATTTCCAGAAGAGGTTATCCGCAACAAAAGCTTTCGACACTACACCTGGGTGGGATATCCCTTGCGCACATTTTATGCTAAGCTATTTCAAAATATTAAAGAAAATGACTTAAAATATAAGGGTCAGTTTTTTTCTGTAGTTTCAGATACCGGCATGATGCACCCTATGTTTGAGATGGCAGCAGACGGCCACATACACTACGAAAAAAAGGTACTGTACTCCTACCGAGTCAACACAGGTAACAACGACTTTTTTGTTCGTAAACCACTTATGGATGAAGTATCAAGCTACATTAAAGCAATGCCCAAGTATCCAACACTTAACCAACTGTTTTAGTATGAATATTCTTCTTACACTTATATGCCTTCTCTTTTGTTCTCAAGGCCATGCCGTCAAAAAGATGGATTATCTCTCTTGGAGCAAAAAGCAAGTGGACATTGTCATCTTTTCATACGACAGGCCTATGCAGTTGTATGCCTTTTTAGAATCGCTAGAAACCTACGTCACCCACCCCCACCTCATCCACGTTATCTACCGCTGCACCGATAAACGCTTTGAGAAGGGCTACAAAGAGGTATTTGATCGCTTTAGCTACGTAGAAACGCATAAACAAGGAAGACATCACCCAGAACGGGATTTTAAAAGTCTTGTAAGAAGATCTGTCTTTAGCTCAAAGTCAAACTCCCCCTACATTATGTTTGCAGCAGATGATATTATTTTTACTGACAAAGTAAATTTAGTTGAATGCACGGATGCTCTAAAAAAATATAACGCCTGGTTTTTTTCTTTAAGACTTGGCAAAAACATCACCAAAAACACCCTTGCCTCAAAACAGTCGTTAGACCCTGTACACGTAGGTGTGCCCAACGGAAGAGACGTTGGCCGCGATATGTACACCTGGAAGTTTACAGACCCGACCGCCATGGGCAGCTGGAACTACCCCAACTGCTGCGATGTCACCATCTACCGAAAAAAAGATCTTGAGCCCATGATAAAAAAGGCAAAGTACACAAACCCCAACACCTTTGAAGATGATTGGCACTGGAACTGGCAGCCAAAAAACAAAAAGGGCCTCTGCTTTAGCAAATCAAAAGCCGTAAACTTACCCCTAAACGTAGTAAACCAATACTGGCAAAGCGCCCACCTCAACATCTCCACCTGGCAACTTCTAGAAAAGTTCCTAACAGGCTTCAAAATTGACATAGGCAAATTCCACAACATAGACAACTACGCCCCCCACATGCCCTACGAGCCAACCTACATCCCCCAACGCGACACGCCAACAAATGGCACAGCTAACTTCCAGCCAACACCACCTATACAGGCCCCCAGCAACCCCACAAGCCAATGGATTCAGGAACAGTTGATGGGTTTGGGGTAAAAACACAAACCCTAATTTTCTCTTATTCTTATTCTTGATCTTGGTCTTATTCTGTCTTTTTTGTTAGTTGTGTTTAAAAAAAAGAATAAGAATAAGATCAAGATTGAGAATAAGATAGAAAAATTTCCTATTAAAGGGGCCTCGCCTATTGCGAGGCCCTTTTTTATTTATCACTATTTAGGTAAAGGGCGTAGTTAAACCATGCGATGCCGCAGGCAGCCAGTGCACTTTCAGTACGTAGATCTATTTTTTTGCGATCTAAGCTAAAAAATAGATTGCGCACTGTTTCTAAAGGTGAGGCTTGCTCCATCTGAAAGATTTTTAAGCCAGGTTTAAAGTGAGCATATCCATGAGCTGCATTAGTTACTGCATGAATTACCCGTAAGCGCTTAAAGCGAAGCATCTCTTCATTTGTTGGCGCTCGCTCTAAATAGCGTTCATAAAAGGCAAGTCCTGCCTCTTTAGTCATCACCTGATCATTACAAAAGTTTGCAACGTCATAGTCCTTTGGGCCATAACCGGCACACTCCCAATCAATGATAAACAACTTTTTGCCATCATACAGAATGTTTCTCATGTGAAGGTCATTATGGTTTATTGCAAGGTCTGTCCCCAGTTCCCATACTAGACAATCTGCCAGCATTTTTTGTATTTCACTAGACAGTGTACTTACCTGAGGCGTGCTAATAAACTTTTTTACATAAAAAAGATCATTCCTCTTGGTTACCACATCAGCATCCGGCTTAAGCTTTTGGATACTTCTTAAATGACCGAGCATTTGATTCATCATCTCATCTGATGATGTCATAAGCCCCGGACAAAATTCAGCCGGAAAAAGTGAATCTATTTTTTCCATAATGATTAGGCCTGTTTCTGCATTCATATACAGTATGTCAGGACATATACCTGCCTTATTTGCCTCCATCAAAATGGCAATTTCTTGCTGAATCCCTTTTGGACCAAAGACTCCCCCAGTACGTCTTACAATATACTGCTTGTTGTTGTAATGAAGTATGTAGAGATGACCTCCAGAAAACCCTCCGCCTAGTGGCTCAAGTGTAAGAGGCGCGGATGTCTTTAAAGCTTGCGAGACCTCCTCTACGCTAACCTCTGGGGGCAGATATTGCCCCCAGACTATTTCATGCTGCTCACTTGCAACAAGCTGGCTGCATAACATGAGAATAAGTATTAAGTATTGCATACAGTATGAGTCTTCCTTTTTTCGTAAGATGATATAGTCATGTAGACCACAAATGTTATGGTTAAAATAACCACCATTATTGGGTAAATAGTTGCATCATAAAAGTGGCTAGCCACGCCCACGATGCATGCAGTAATCAAAAGACGTACACTTGTTAGTACGCTTGCTGTAATGCCCTTGTTATCTTCAAAGAGCTCCATCGCCTCAGGAAAATAAAGTCCCTGCACCCAGTTTGCTCCAAATGAATAAAACAACATAGGCATGGTAAGTAGGTATGGGTTCTTTGGCGCAAAAAATACAGCGGCAATAAAACCAATTCCTCCAACAAGAAAGACAATAGTACCTGCCAACTTTATGCGCTTTTGGCCCCAACGATTTATTGCACGCTTATAGCCAAGACTTGCAAGCACCCAAGAACCAAGAAGAGATGCTTGAAAGTAGGGCAAAGAGGTCTTTGCAACACCAAACTCAAGAACAAAAAGTACCGATATGCATGACAAAAATGCTAAATAGCCAGCAAACACAAGACTTACAACACATGTTGTCTGCCAAAATGGTATGCTTTGGAGCACTTTAAGAAAGCTACTGGCCACCTCACGGGGCTTAAAAGCTACACGCCTTGCCGGCTCCAGCGTTTCTTCAAAATACATCATGGAGATAAGCAGGCTTGCTAGCACTACAAGCGTAATTGCCAAAAAGTTTGAGCGAAAGCCCCACATGCTGTTGAGATATCCCCCAGCAATTGGAGCTACTGCCATAATTATTGGCACAATAGAATTGAGCCTGCCAACTGCAATAATAGCCTCATCTTTTTTAAAGGCATCAAAGAGTATTGCAGTACCTAAAGTAAAGCAGCCGCCGCTTCCTAGACCTTGTAGCACGCGGCCAACAAGCATCAAAGAAAAACTTTCAGCATACAAAGTAATGCAGCTACCTAATAAAAAGAGCCATAATGCTGCAAGCAATGGCCTTTTACGGCCAAAAGCATCAGAAACAGGTCCATAAAACAGTCCTGCTAAGCAAATACCCAAAAAATTCCAGGTCAAAAGACCTT
>JAJFUY010000329.1 GCA_021372185.1 Chlamydiales bacterium
GGTTTTTGCATCTCTTTTTGCAGCTTTTTAACAGCTGCACAAGTTGGAACAAATGCCGAAACTAGTCATAGCGAGACAACAGGATATCGCCTCGTAAATCGCTTCTGGACTCATGTCATGAAACAAGATGTTCGCGCCTATTCAAATATGCTGGCTTGCAATTTTCAAGGCCTAAATATAGATGGAATCTACAACCGCCAGGATCAAATCACGGGGTTATCCAGCCTCTCTGTAACCTCTTTTCAACTAAAAAATTTGACTACGTCAAGATCTGGCAAAACCCTTGTCATATCCTATGATTTTTATGCAACAGGTGATGGGATAGTAAGTGGTCCTTCTATTGATGTATGGCATAAGAGCGGCAAAACATGGAAGCAAATTAGCCACTCGTACGTTCCTTTTTAATCGTGATCTCTTAAGCAAGAGTCAAAGTTAAAATATAAATCGCCTAAAGTTCGCCTTTGTGGTATACTAAAATGACCCGAGGAGAGGTTTTAGGCTATGTTTCGATTTTTTCCATATCTTTTTTGTGCGCTATTTGCTGTATCATGTGTGCCTCAAGAGGCTCCAGAGCCCGAAAAGACGCAACTTGAAATCCGTGAATTTCAAACACGCACCTTTGATGTAGATAACTATTCTGGTGTCATGAAAAGCATCCTAGACGTACTCCAGGACGATGGTTTTATGGTTAAAAACGTAAGTGCCGACCTTGGTTTTTTATCTGCCACAAAAGATATTGGATTAAACAGCCCTATAGCAAGTGATGATGGATTTGACTTTGACTTTTCAATAGGCAGTGGTATGGGCGTAGGAGTTCAAAGGCGCTTTCCTGGCAGGCAAAGGGCTTATCCCACGCACGAATCTGTAGAAGCTACTATAAACGTAAGCCAATTTGGCCAAAAAGTACGCGTTAGAGCCAGCTTTCAAAGTAAAATTTTTGATAGCAACCACGCCATCATGCGCGTTCACCCCATCGAAGATGAACAATTCTACCAAGATTTCTTCCTAAAAGTAGACAAAGGCATCTTCATCCAGCAGCAACACATTTAGCTCTAAGCCGCGTGGTATGAGAAAAATGTCATGTGCACAAAGTTTAGGAGAAAGTGGCAGAAAATGGCGCTTTCGATTTTTTGTGTGTAGAGATATATGCCGCCATAAAGCAGGCTTGCTAAAAATGTAAACCCAAGTATTGCCACGTTTGGTGCCCAAAATATATGCGTTGCAGAAAATAAAATTGAGGTAAGTAGCAACGCGAGCAGTTTTCCGGCTTTGCTATTTTTCAAATAGGTGCAAAGGGTGTTTTGCACAAAACCTCTATAAAATGCCTCTTCTGGTATGCTTGTAAGCACGAGATTACTAAATGTGCGTAGTGCCATAAACGGCAAAAGAGATGCGTGTAGTTTTATAACGCCACATGCTGTGGCTACAATAGCTATAAGCAAAACGCCTATGATTGCTAGGCCGACTCCCGTTAAAACCTTTTTCCAATCTTGCGTATCACATGCTAAGGGCACAAGTAGTGCCAGCGGATAGAGCCCCACAAGTGCATTTTCTATACCCATTGCAAATTTAGGCGTAATAAAAACAGGGGTAAACCCAGCTAATAGCTTTAACTTAAAACAGCTACTCAATACCACAATGGCAAGAAAAACCACCACACTACTTTTACGAGCATATACCCCCCAAAGTAGCGCCAAACTCAGTATAAAGCAAACCCCCAAACCAGTTATAAGGCCGTCAGCTACAGCAAAAACCACGCTACAAGCCGCTAAACTGCCCCATATTTTGGGCGTACGTCTAAACCAAACACTAAATATTGCCAAAGTTAAAAAAATAAATACTGTAAGTATCATCCCGCTCATTGTGCTCTATTATCCCCTTTTTATTAGCTATAGCTTAGTCATAATAGACTGCTGAATCTCTAAAATGAGCAATAATTCGAGATTGAAAGCAGGAATAGATAGTACCCAATGATAAAGATGTTACGCCAGCAGCAGCCGCTATGTAGGAATTATCAAGACACGCTTGAGCTACCTTATTAGCGGTTGCAAGATTTGCTGTAAGATGATTGCATGAATAGGCAGTAGGATCAAAATAGCAAAATGCTCCAATATTGTACGCTATTGTTTGCCCATATTGTGCGGCAGCTGTTGCCTGGTAACTAGAAAGGCAGCTCACAGCAAACGCACCTACACCTGCTACATAAAGAGCCACAGGTAAAGCCTTTACCATAAAACCACAACACCTACTTACACAAGTTGCATTTGGATTAACCGACATATAATTTCACCTATATAAAGACAACAAACAGTAGCACGCATGAAGCTATATTGTCATGAGCAAACCGCTGCTCTCTATTATCGTTATCATCTTTGATACAGCAGTGAAATCGATTTTGCTACAAAATAAATAGCCTGATGACCATGCTATTTAAATGCTTGTTGTCAAATCTAACTCCGATTACTAGATTTAAAAAAGGAATTTTGTCATGAGCCTACAGAAGGTCGAATTAAAAGTGCCAGCAATTGGACAAGCTGCTCTCCAAGTAAAAGGCTATGTTACATCGATTGATATTCTCTTGGGTCTCGGCTATCTTTCCCCAACTCATCTTAAAGAGTGGCGATTTGGCGAGATTGATATTTTGGAAATGGCTATTCAGGCAAACTCAAATAAAATCTATTTTGCTATGGAGGTCTTTAGAAAATGGGCTACCGAAATACATCTTATACCAAACTATACAGCCTACGTAATACATGGAAGAAACGGTGCCCGCCAAACTCTTAAATTTAGCAAAAGTGGCGATCCCGCCATTGAGAAAAATTACTGCACGCATTATACCTCACCCGATCTTTCGCAAAAAAAACGTAATGCAATCACAAAAAACCATGAAAAGGCTCCAGAACATGCCGTCTTCATTACAGTTTCAGAGACTGCCTGCAATAAATGCTTAAAACAAATTCCTAAAGGTGCCTTTCTTGATAAAGAGAAAGATCAAGTGTACTGTATGAGCTGTTCTGAGTACGGCGAAATGGCCTTTCTACCTTCCGGGGATCCACTTTTAACGCGAAGAGCAAAAAAATACAGCTCGCAAAGCTGTATCGTCTTAAAATTCAGCCGCACAAGAGGCCGCTATGAGCGCCAAGGAATACTTATAGAAGAGGAAGCACTTAATAAAGCCCAACAGGAAATTGATCAGGAGAGCTAGACATTTATATGAAAAAAACCAATAAAAAAGATCTAGGAATGACCCTTGAGGAAGCTATTAAGAGACCAGATTTTCTTAAATGCTACCAATTCCTCGGAAAATTCTATACCGAAAAGACTTTCGATACCGCTCCCGCTGTCCAGTTAGGACAATGTCCTATCTGTGGCGATTTTACATGGGAAGAGATGGATGATAAGGATTGGGGACAATGCTCAAGCTGTAATTTTGCAGGATAATTTACATTAAAACAGAAAAGAGGTCGTAGGTGCATTGTGCATTCAAAAGTTATGCACAATGCACCTACGACCCCTTTCATTATGACTTCACCTCTAGATAGGAGAGTATTTTTTCCAGATCTCTGTTACAAAAATCATTACCATAAAATTTTAAGAAGAATTCGCGCCTAAATTGTAACTTAGAAATAGTGGGGTTGTTCTCAAGAATAGCACGGGTAATTAACCGCTTTGAAGTTTCATACATAGAGCTTCCCATTTTAAGACGTTCAATCGGCGATTTAAGCTGAATCATTTCACGCATTTTCACCGTCATTTCATGTGTAGTATCACGCATCAATTTCTACCTTTTTATAAATTGACCCTAAATTTAAACGCTCTATCCATGAATCAAGATAATTTTTATCAAGATTTTTTATCGAATGCAAAAGGTTTTTCACATCATTTAACTGCATTTCCGAAAGCGAATCTTTTGCCCACTCTAGTTTAGAAAGTATAAGATCTTCCGGTGAGACAATCCAAATCTCGACGTTATCTAACTGGACACGACACTTTCTTTGAAACTCAGTATTGCGATATAAAGAGTCTTTTCGAATAATAAAATCTATCTTAAAAACAGACTCATTATGAATGATATTAAACATTCCCTGGTGCTTAATTGCCTCAGCAATCGCCTCATTATCTATATAAAAATCTTCCTCAAAAGTCTGAATAAGCTTGGCCACATCAGGCTTAAAAATTTCGATCACGATATCAATATCTCTAGTCATGCGCGGAACGGCATAAAAATTAGCCGCAAAAGAGCCTGTCAACATATACGGAAGGCCAACTTGCTCTAATTTAAGACAAACCTGCTTTAAAATATCGATTTCATCAGCCATTTCTTAGACACCATTAATTTTAATCACTTGAGTATACCTCATTCTATGCTTGCCAGTCCATATTGAACAAGTGAAACGTTCTTGGATGGGAAACAATACCCGTCAAGCTTACCCGAGTTTGTTGAAATTTTCCTTAGACCAACAAACGCTGAAATGAGATCAACTTTGAAGCATTGAGCGAAAAAATTCATTTAATAGACCCTCGTCACACTGACGAGAGTCAGGAAGTGAATGAGCAACACCTTTGCAATACGAGATCTGTTCTTTCAAAAAATCGTCAAGAACGGGCTCGCGGGGGTGTAGGTAGGCTTCGTCTTTTTGCGTCTTCAGCACAACAAGGTTTCTAATTTTTGAAACTACCGATTGTTCTTTTATGACTGCAAGAAGCGGTTCAAGCTCCATAGGGGGAATTGTATTGTAATAAGCTATCCACAGGGCTGCGAGAGTTGCACGCAAACAATACAAAAGCTTTTTAAGTTTGATCACATCACCTAGGCATTCTTCATAATGACGGACAGCCGAGCTCATGTAGTGATACATGGCTGCCTTAGCCGAAAAACAAGCCTTGGCAACCTCCCAGAACTCTCGTACAAAGGCATCATCACTGCTATAGACAATCGGTGACTGAATCCATTCTGCTATAACCGCGTTGTGTTTGTAAAGAAGGCGGAGCGTCTTGCGCAAATCCCAGCCGTTGATGTCTAATACCTTATCTACAGGTAATTCCAAGACATCCCGTTTTTCATAGATAGACAGATACCAATCTTGAGGATGCATATAAATAAATCTGGCGTCATAGTCACTATCAGGAGAAGGAAAGCCCCATGCCCTACTTCCTGATTCGCAAGCAAATAAGATACGAATATCATGAATCTGCTCGAGCCCTTGAATTTTTACTTTGATGCTATCTATGATTTGCATAGAACTCCTTTCTTATATCGATAAGCAATTGATTGACAAAGTTGAAATCCGGTTCTTTTAGCAAAGAAGAAATTCTGTAGATCGCTTCTATATCCTGAAGCTTTTGCTGAGCCATGTCAACAAGCTCTTCATAAAAAAACTCACCTCTTTTAATTTTCAGAAGGAATTCCCTATCAGACTGACGAACAACAATCTTTCCTGAGAGTCCAATTTGTTCGGCCATTGCTAAAAGACGAAAAACATGCATCATATTTTTTGCATCATAATTTTTGCCATGATCGATGGTGTTTTGGTATCTGTCAGCATTGCGATTTTCAACCCAGTGCCAGTAATCTTTATAGTCTTTACAATAACGGCTATAACCATCTTTATTAAAAAAAAGCGTAGCGATTGGACTTTCTCCTTTAGGCACAGAACTAAGTAAAACATCCATTGAAGCTGAAGTGTTGACAATTCCTTTATAGAGAGCTGCTTCACTGTAAAAGACACTATAGACCTCTTTCATATGAGCAATAGACACCAATCCACACTTCTGGGCAGATAAACCTCTACTATCAAGAAATTTCATGAGAGGCATAGAGTGTTGTTGGTCTTGCAGTACGTAGCAGAAATCAAGAATTGACTTTTTCTCCTTATCGACTGGATTTACAACTTTCTTATTTAGCCCGTAGGCTTTTTTCAGTTGACTTGTCGCATACCCAGCAAAACTATCTTTACACAAGAGAGAAACGAAATCTTTTGCTTTGATCTTGTCATAGAGAGGATGTTTGTAGAGGATACAATCCTCAGGAATGTTAAGCAGCTCTAAGCTATTGGGATTATTTTTCGATAGCAGCTCAAGGAATTTTCTCAGCTCATAATACACTATATTACTTCGTTCATCGCTAATTTGATCTTCGTAAGAAAATGAATAAAGCTGCTCTTGAGGAAGGATAAAAACACCACGGATATCTACGTCTGATGCTTGTGTAGCTAGTCCATACGCTCTACTGCCCCCAATACATTCAAAGATGATACAACCACTTTGTTTGAGCTCATCCAGATTCATTGAATACCCTTCCTGATAATTGCTGCAATTTTTTCTTCATAGAGATCGATTGTGTTGAGGCGTGATATTTTATGCCAGTCTTTTTCTGCCCCACCAAATGCCTCGAAATATTAGTTGTCTGCTTACTTGACAAGAAAGTAATACCGTAATACAATAAGGAAAGAAGGAGATTAAAAGTATGCAAAGAGTAACTGCTAAACTTACATCTAAATTTCAGGCTACTGTACCTAAAGAAGTGCGACAGACTCTACATCTTACCTCTCATGACCAGATAGTGTATGAAATTACTGACAACAACGAAGTGCTTTTAAAAAAAGCAACCCCTTTAGACCTCGACTATTTACAAGCGTTAAAATATACACTCACTGAATGGGAATCAGAAGATGATGAAGAAGCCTTTAAATCACTATGATGTTTTTGATGTTGTAGTAGTACCTTTCCCTTTTATCGATTCATCAGAAACAAAAAAACGCCCTGCTATTGTTCTTTCATCTCATGAGGCGTTTAATAAAAGTTCTAGATCATGTGTCTTAGCCATGATAACATCAGCTACACACACTCCTTGGCCATGTGATGTAGCCATCACCGATCTTCAAGCAGCAGGGCTGCCTGTCAAGTCCCTCATACGCATGAAACTTTTTACATTAGATCAACGCCTAATCATAAAAACCATTGGCACCCTCAGCAGCAAAGACCAAAAGTCCTTTGAAAAGAACTTAAAGCGCCTTCTGGCAATCTAAAGTCAGATTACAGATAATTTTATGTTAATGCTAGTGAGGTCGCTAAAGCGACCTCACTCTCGAGTTTGGACATTTGCCGAAGGCTTTGGAGTGCGGTAATTCTTTACCGCTCTTAATTTTCGACCACATAAGCTAACTGCAATGACCTCCAAAACCTACACGCAATTGCATTTGAAAATAAATCTCACAGAAAGTAATCTCTATCAAAAAATTAAAATGAATAATTGGCCTCACGCCCCAGCACACCTTCTGCAAGAGGTTGGTATCTACATGGTAACATGTGGGACATATCTCAAAGTTCATCATTTTCGCTCTGAAGAGCGCCGAAA
>JAJFUY010000032.1 GCA_021372185.1 Chlamydiales bacterium
AAATAGACCGTGTCTACATCCGGTAAATCTAATTCATCGCCCGTGAGCACAATGATAGAGCCGCGTTCAACATATTCTGGCTGAAAGTAAAAGTGGGATGTTTCAAATGGTTTGTTTATGCAGAAAGTATCTTTAAACACCAACACGCGGTCATTTTCACGAAATGTAGGCCTCATAGAGCCTGATGGAATTTCATACAGTTCAAACCACATTTGGCGCACTAAAGCCGCAATGATAAGCGCTAAAATAATGGCCACAGTAAATTCGCGTATGTGCTCAAAGTAGCTTTTACGGCCATATTCGTGCAAAAAGTCCTGCACTTCTTGGGCTTTTTCTTGAGCAAGTTCAAGGTTTTTTTGTCCAATTGCCAGATCAAGGGCATCTAATTTTTCTTCAAAGCGGGTCATGAGATCAGAGGAGAGGCGCTTTGCCAGGCTTTTGTGGCGGATTACGGCATCTTTAAATGTCTGACGGCATTTGCGAAAAGAAAGGGTGCTTGGCATATTTAGATTACTTCCTGATAAATTTGAACCAGTCTAAACATTCCTGTAGATTTTGCCAAGCAGGTAAAATGTTCGCTTTTTGTTCGCTTTTTTAGCAAAGAATGGCTGGAATTGTGGAACTTCTGTTGAAGAAGTGTTGATTGTTGTTGACAACTTCTTCTATCTTCATGAATATGTGGGCGAACGTGCTTTTATAGGTTGCTTATAATCAATAACTTAAAATGTTTCCTCAAGGAGGGATTAGTTATTGTGGAAGCTGGAGATTACTAAATCTCAGATTGTTCATAAGTTGTCAACCGAATTGGTGATGATAGGCCAGAACCGGAGTCTAGAGCCGAAATCTTGGCTTTTCCAAAGCCGCCAAACACTTCAATCCAGTAAGGAAGGTAGGTAATTGCGGGCTTTTGGGCAAAATACAAATCGATTGGTTTACCTGCTAGTTCGCTTTCATCTTTTGGCCAGCGTACTCTGTAAGGGGTTATAGGTGGGGTGATTTGCTTTTGCTCAAAGACGATTTTTGGTAGCCATAAGCGGCGCATATCTACTTCACCGGCTTGAGGCTGTGGTCCCATCAACTTTCTATCCTCTTTATCTATTGGCATGAGGGTGAGCTGAAAGAGTGTTGGTAAAAACTGAAAAGCGGGGTTAGCGTTAAGAAAACGTCGTTCATCAACTGAGAAGATGGATTCTACCTTGCCGGTGGCTGTATTGATGCGGCTAATAGTCCACGAGGTGTGTCCTGGAGCGTTTTTGGTGATCCACTCTTGCCAGTTGGTGGCATGTGAGGTGTTAGGTGCGCTAATTTCTTCTACAGTAAGTATAGAGTCTACATTATCCCGGATTCTAAACAGCACGAGGGAGTTTTTGTAGGCATAGACAATATAGTCGCCTGTTACAGCTGATTTTACGTCCTGTTTGAGGTCAAATGCAAGTAGCTGTAGAGGTAAAAGGAGTAAACAGAGTAGCTTATACATTACATACTTTGGGTTCTTTTTAGTAGAGTATACCATGATTGAGTTAGTGCCAGGCAATATAAAAGGAAAACTTACACTTCCTTCCTCAAAATCTCACACGCTTCGGGCCATTTTATTTGCTTCAATTGCTGATGGCACAAGCCGTATCGATTCCATTCTCTTATCCCCTGATACTGACGCTATGATTAAGGCTTGCCGATCTTTGGGAGCTACAATTGAACAAAACGGCACAACGCTTGTGATTACTGGCAAAAAAAGCGATCTTATAGAGCCCGTACATGTTGACGCTGGAAATTCTGGGATTGTGCTTCGTTTTATGGCAGCAGTTTTGGCTCTAGAATCTGTGGAGGCAACCATTACGGGGGATGAGTCTTGCAAAACCCGTCGCCCATGTGTTCCATTACTAGAGGCCCTCAGCCAGATGGGGGCACGCGTTGCAAATGCCCCAATGCGCATTCAGGGGCCTATTAAGGCAGGTTGTGTGGTTATGGATGGAGCAGATTCTCAGCCAGTATCTGCCATAATGATTGCTGCCACGAAACTTGTAGGCACAACAGAAATTCATGTGCAGAATATGGGCGAAAAGCCATGGCTTCAGCTTACTTTAGACTGGCTAAAGCGAGTGGGCGTCAGTTATGAACAAAAAGAGGATGTCTTTTGGATTTATGGAACAGGTAGCATTCAGCCTTTTACCTATACAGTGCCAGCAGATTTAAGCTCTTTAGCGTTTCCATTAGTACTTGCCTTGATTACAGAATCTGATCTTACGATTGAAAATGTGGACCTACAAGATATCCAGGGCGATAAAATCCTCCTTAGCCACTTAAGCAAAATGGGCGCCAAGTTTATTTTTAAAGATAAAAGCATACAGATTAAAGGTCCGCAAGAATTACAGGGCTGTGATATTGATGTGAATGACTGTATTGATGCATTGCCAATTTTGGCGGTAGTTGGCTGTTTTGCAAACAATGAGACAAGGCTTTATAACGGAAGTATTGCACGTAAAAAAGAGAGTGACCGCATACAGGCAATGAAACTGGAACTCTCTAAAATGGGTGCTAATATATATGAGCTACCAGATGGCTTGCAGATTCGCTCATCAAGGCTAAACGCGGCCATACTTGATTCTCATAGCGATCATCGAGTAGCTATGTCGCTTGCTGTGGCAGCTTATGCTGCAACTGGCACAAGTAAGCTAGAGGGTGCAGAAGTAGTAAAAAAAACGTACAGTGACTTTTTTCTTGATATAGAGAGGTTAAAAGAAAATATATGTTAAAACTTATTCTTGCAGGCTTTCAAGGCGTAGGAAAGACCACTACAGGGCGCCTTTTAGCAGAAAAGTTGGAACTGCCATTTTTTGATACTGACGAACTTCTCTCAGAGCGCTACAAAAAATCCATCAGGCAGATACATGAAGAGCTTGCCGAAGAGCGTTTTAGAGAAGAAGAAGCCAAAGTACTAGAAGAGCTCCACAAAAAAAATAAAAGTATTATCGCTTTAGGAGGTGGCACCCTCACAAGCCGTAAAGCTCAAGAAATAGCCCCAGAATTAGGAAGCCTCGTATACCTCTATTCCTCACCAGAAAAACTATTAAAGAACCTCCAGCCATCAAGTTTTTTAGACCAAAATGACCTCCAAGGCTCATTTAAAAAGCTGTTTGAAAAACGCCACCCCCTCTTTTGCAAACTCTGCACCTACCGTATAGACATCGACACCATGACAGCCGAAGAGGTGGCCTACACCATCCTCGATTTTTACTGCTAAGTAAAGACCTCTCAAGGTAGACTCTCGTGGCAAAAAATTAGGGAAACTTTATGTCATTTTCTTCTGTTCCAAAAGCGGCACTTTATATTCCTGGTGGCGGGGCGTATCCTTTTGACTATCTTTTAG
>JAJFUY010000039.1 GCA_021372185.1 Chlamydiales bacterium
CTAATGCCTAATGCAGGCCCGGCCCCCAAATACGGCCCCCACTCGTTTCGCAGTTACCACTGCTCTCTAGCGAGTGTGTACAGAACCCCCGCGTTCCATTACAGGCCTTTCGGCCTTTCATTGCACACGGGGCTAAAGCTGTGCTCCAGCTTCCGCTGGAAAAACTGGACAATTTCTGGGGGGAATTTTAGAGAGAAATATCATCCTATTTTAGGCCATTCGTTTCACCCCAGGCCCGGCCCCCGAATTACTTATCGATGATAAAGATTATCGGATTAACGGGTCTGACCCCGATCGAGACCCCGATCGCATAATCAGCTGAAAGGGGTGGTCTAAAAATCTTTTTAACTATATGCTTAAGATGATAAGAAGAGGGGATTTTATGAGCAATTATGGGGATTATTCAAAATTTGGCGGATCAAGTGCTTGGGAGGGTCAAGAATCTTCTGAGAGTAAAAACACAAAACGGCCTCGTAAAAAAGGTGACCAAGAATACCCCGCCGAAGAGGCGAAGCGCACAAAAAAAGAAGCTAAAATATCACGTGTACTTCAAGAGAAGCTGCCCGAAAAATCCGATAGCTCAACAGGCGCACTTCCAAAAAAATCAAAGGTAGAAATTCAGGCTGAACAAAGAAGCCAAAGGCTTGCTCAACGAAATTTACTAAAAAGAGAGCCGCCGCAACCAAGCAAAGGAACAAAAAGAGACCGTGAAGAAGTTCAAATTGAGCCAAAACTAGAAAGAAGCGAAAAAAAAGCTAAAGAAGAAATGCCGCAACAAGTAATTACCTACACTTTTGTGTCAGTACTCGAGAGTACTCAAGATAACTTGCTTAAGCCAATGCAACGTTTAGGGTATGAAGTAGATCAACTTGGTGTATGCGTTGGGTTTGCCTCTATGGCTATGCAGGCTGTGTTAGCAGATGACGTTTCAACCTTTAACGAACGAGTGCAAAAGCTTCGAACTTTTGATTTTTCGAGTGTAGATGTAGAGGTATCCAAAAAATCCAAAGCAGAGCTTAAGGAAAGGGCAGATATCCTGGCATTTTTTGATGGAATTTCATTGTATCAAAATCCTGGAACATATAAAGAATTTCTTGAGCGTCCTGACTGGAAACATAATGCCCGATTAACATCACAAGAGATTGCTCCTATTGACCTTGTAAAAAAAGAGGGGCCTATTGTTCAGATAGCTGCATCGAACTTCCTCTTTACTCCGAATGAACTTCACCTTTATTTTGAAGAGCTCGGAAAATCATATAAAAACGCATCTTCCCCAATAGCGATAAATTTATCTGCAAACCAACATGCTATTTGTGTGGGCTATTTTCCTGAACCTCGTGATGAATGGTGTCTATTTGACGCAAACCTCCCATCTTCATCCACCATAAAAAATCCAGAACAGCTAGCAAAAGCGGTGTTGAGATCACTTTTATCTTCTTCTGATACGCATATAGCAATTTCTATGGATTTTTTTACCACTAAGAAAAATCAATCAAATGCTGAAAACAATTTTCTTCAGGTGCAAAAAGATACCGCTTCAATGAGAGAGGTTACGAGCGATAAAGCCCAGGTACGTACTAAATCAGGAAAGATATGGCTTAACGAGGCAAGTGGTGATGGAGAGTATCTGCTTGTTGAATCCCTTTTAAAAAATAATGCTAACCCCAATAGTGTTGATGGCCTAGGGTTAACCCCCCTTTATTCGGCAGCCATGCAAGGACAAACCGATGTGGTAAGACTATTACTTGAACATAATGCCGACCCTAATAAAGCTCTTGAAATTCAAGAAAAAACAACACCACTTTTTGAAGCTGCAGATAATGGATATATAGAAATTGCAAAACTGTTAATCGAAAAAAATGCTGATGTTAACAAGCAGTCTACATCTGGAATAACACCGTTATTTATGGCGACGCAAGGCGGGCATGTTGAAATTGTAAAAATGCTTTTAGCAAAAGGAGCTGATGTTAATTTAGCAGATATTGATGAGTTAACACCTCTACTAATTGCGGCACAAAACGGTTATGTAGAAATCGTTACAATGCTACTTGAGAAAAATGCAGACGTAAACAAAGCATCAACATCTGGAATAACAGCGTTATTTTTGGCAGCACAAGAAGGACACACTGAGATTGTAAAACTGCTTTTAGAAAAAAATGCAGATCCTAACAAGGCAGATGATGATGGCGAGACTGCACTGCAAGTAGCTCAAGAAAACGGCCATACAGAAGTTGTAAAGCTACTCAAGAAAGAATAAGCGTGATTCAATCGCCCTCAGCCGGGCTCCATTGGATATTCAATATTACCCACCGTTCCCTTCGGTCACGGTGGGCTTCGCTCAATCGCCCTAAAATCGGGCTCTAATACAGCGTTTTTGATGGACATGTAACTCTAATTCTTTTCGCTAAATCTGTGGTAAATCAACAGCCTGGGGTCAGCCCCCTTAGCATTACCCATTTTTTTCAAATATTTGCGTTACAAAGACGTCCTCTTCACAGAGGAAAGAATGCTTTTGTATGTGTGCCCATAGCAACAAGTTGCGATAGGTTAATCACAGACTAGCACCTAAACGGTGCTAAAAACGTACTGAAGCTAATACACCGTTAAGGTGCTTGTCTTTGAATAGCCCACTGCCAACGGCTGTGGGTATGCTGTTAAGAATTTTCGTCCTCGGTTGAGAGGATGTCTTTTGTAACGCAAACATTTGAAAAAAATGGGTAATGCTAAGGGCCAGCCCCCCCAGACCAAAAGAAAAACACTTCCACCTCCTTCCCTCAAGTCAAGGCTCTGGATGTGTATTTTCTTGCGTAACAAGCTGGTAAAATATAAAATCGCGCTTGTCAAAAGGAAAACGCTTCCATACTCCAACCGAATGGCTGGCGATGGATTTGTATTTCGATTGGGACGAGGCATCGTCTCCTTTTTAACCACAAAGCGTTACCTCCTTGGTCTTATGGTTGTGCAACAGCTAACTCAGTAGATTTTAGTTCTTCGCCCTGTATAACATAGTCCCTGTCTTGCTTTAGCATGGACCAGATGACTCGTGCTAAATGCCGCCCCATCGACCGTATTGCTTGATTATGTTTTTTGCCCTCAATCCGCCTCTTGTCATAGTAGCGCTTTGCTTTTTGCGTTATTTACGTTATAGGAGTCGGTCAACGATTAGATGCTTCCTATACTCCAGGTGAGTGCGGTCAATTACGTACAGGCGGAGATATATTCCTCGCGCCACCATGTTTTCAAGTAACTGATCCGAATGAAATTGCTAATAATCAATGGGAGCTTATACGAAATGTATCGAAAAAGAACCTTTGTGGCAAAACCATTACAGGTAATTTTTATAAAATGAAGGTCATTGTAGACAAAGTGATTGAATAAAAACCGACCTCTCAGTGTATTCGTGTCTATTAGAGGCAGGCCTGGGGGGGTGATTTAAGGTCTTTTTCAAGGAGTTGTTTTTATGTAAAACTTACCCTTGAGCCTAAGTTCCTTTGAGTGCGGTAATTTTTTACCGCACTTAATTTTCGACCACAAACGCTAACCTCGATGACCATCAAACCCTACACACAATTTCTTTATAAAGCCCAAGAAAAAAATCCTTATCAAGCCGCTTCTCGTTCAAGGTGTTTTAGACTCTTTTGTTTTGATAGATTGCTGTTCAAAGGCAAATTAATCATACAATACTCCGAGCTTTGAAACTTGTACGGGAATTTGCATATGAGGTGATGGGTACTTTGTGGTTCCAAGGGCAATTACACAATCGCCAAGTCCAGATCCTGAAATTTTGGAGCCATAAATATTTGGGTCAGCTCGTAGTTTGTATACGATTTCGGCTAATGGTAAATTGCAGGTTCCAAGTGCGTCTTGTAACCCTTGGTGGATGTTAAATAGTTTGCCAAGTGCTTGGAGATTGTTGTTTTTTAACGCTTGGACAGCTTCTAACACAGTAACATTCATGGTTGAAAAAATAGCCTGAAATACTTTTGGGTGAGCCGCTTGGCTGCTTTGCACTATTTTAATTACATCAGCAGTTTTCATTTTGCTGCCAGAGTAAACTAAAGTGAGGGGGATGTCGGTTGTGATGGGTTCTATTTCGAGTGGGAGTATAGTGTATGAAACTATACCGCCATAGATTGAAGCTGCAACGTCGGCACCTGATCCAACAGTTTGCACCGCACGTATTACATGCACACTTTTTTCAAACAGGGTTTCTTTAGATAATGTTTGGCCGTACAGAGCGCCAAGAGTGGCTATTGTCACACTTGCAGATGACCCTAAGCCAACTTCGTGAGAAAATTCTGACTCAATAGTTATTTCAAGGCCTTTTTCAAGGTTTTTGGTATCGTGTAAATACAGTGAAAGGCTTTTTAAAACAAAAGTGAAGCGTGGATCTTCTTGAATGGCTTTTATATCTGACTGATACCTTCCAAGTTTTGAGTTGATAACTAGTAGCTCATCATTTCTTGCAACAACGTGTACGGTAATTCGTTTATCAACGGCACAAGAAAGAGCATGCTTATTATGAAGAACGGCATGTTCTCCCATAAGCATAAGACTACCCGGGGCTGAACATTTACAAGACCGTTTAGAAAACCCTTTAGAAAACAAGGAATACTCCACATTCAGATTAAGCTATATCATACATCGAAATATCATATTGCGACTAGTTTACTGTTTTTAGAATTTGGGTAACTGCGGGGTCGAGGTTCCATTTGTTGATGACCTCGGTTTCAAATACATCAATAAACCCAATCATGTGGGGCATCGCTTTTTTTATAAGCTCTTCGACACTTAAGGTTTTACATTCGACAGCAACTGATAAAAAGTCAAACACTTTTTGGGCAAAACCTTTTTCAAGGGCTATCCTGAGGGCGCTTTCGACAAGAGAGCTCAAGGCATTTTTGTCACGTTCGGTAAGTGGCGGATTGTTAAATAGGGGCAGTATATAGTTCATGATGTAGGGGGTGCCACCTTTTATGGCGCCCCACTGAGCTAGGCGCCATTTGAGCATCGGAGATAGATAGGTTTTAAATGTCACGGCCCATTGTATTGCCATGGGGATGCCCTTAGAGGTATCCTTTTTATAGGTATTGATTTTGGTGAGTAATCCCTGAAGGTATTTTCCAAGTCCTGGGTCTACATCGGGTATTGCGAAATTGGCTACTTCGATATCTGCTGCATGATCCTGTAAATAGATAGCTCCCGTACGTGCCTGACGAAGCACCTCAAGGCCAGTCTCTTTTATATTTGTACCCAGAGTGTTTTCTGGATGCTTTTTTATTTCAGTATCGAGCATCCAGTGAAATACCTCAATAGGGTAGCTAATTTTTGCTTTAAAGGTATTTTCATGGCCTTTTAAGAGCCTCTGGAGGTTCTCTCGAATGGCATCATGTTGGAATAGTTCGCTACTTCCTGTTGCTAGCGGTTCAAACATAGGCATCAAGAGTGTCGCAAAGTCAAACGGTTTTGTTGTAATCGCCTCTACAAGTTGTGATGAACGTGGCTCCAAGCTGTCAATTTGTCTTTTCACGGCCTTTAACTTTTCCATATGGGCGTCGGCAGTTTCTTTACCCTGCAAAAGCGTATCTTCTAAAGCGTCTAAAAGCTGCTCTTGCTGTATTTTTAGTTCTTTTAAGTCAGGCGCTTTCACCTCTTTGACAAGGCTTTTTACCCAAGTTTCATCCTGAGTGTAGCTGCCACGGGCTTTTTCTATTTTTTTGTCGGCTCGTCTTATGTAGAAGGTAGAAGGCTCGCGCCAAAAGTGGTCTACAAATACTCTAAAAAGGACAAATGTGCATTTTTTACCCAGTGCAATTTTGTCCTCTTGGTCAAGCTGAAAATTGTGGCTCGTTATATAACTGTTCCATTCACGCTTAGTGAATGGGATCTGATGTGCCATACATAACCCGTTTTTTTATTCGGTAGCAGATCCACAAATTGTTTGCATTCTTTACTTAGGAGCCTAAATAGTAAAGGCTTTATAAATGGTCATATAATCGGCTGTATGAGAAAGAGTGTGGCGCTGTTTTTCAGTCCAGGGGATCACATGGTCTTTTAGATAGTTTGTAAATTTTTTTGGGTCTTTTAGGCTTGCTTTTACAGCATCAATATATCCCACTTCGCTGTCAAAAATGACAGGGTCAAAGTCCCCAAAACAGCGAAGTATGCTATTCATGAAGAGCCGAGCAATCAATCCGTTGCCTTTTAGGACAGGGTGAATTTCTATAATTTTCTTATGTGCGAAGGCGGCTATTTTAATACTTGCCAGCTTTTGAGCTTCGGCATCTAGGGGGACTTTTCGAGAAGATCCAAAGTTTCGTTCTATATGGACACTGAGTTCTTGTGCAAATTTTTTGAGGCTTTGTTTGATCTCTAAAGGGCTAATCGGGACAAAGAAACATGCATTCCAGATTTTTCGTTCTTCTGGTGTAAAAATTCTTGTAGAGTGTGAGTCAATAAAGGCAGTTTGTGATGCATCAAAGATTTCAAAGTCTTTTTTAGAAAGACAGCGTTTGGCAATCATCTTTACATCAGCCAAACTGATAGCAGGCGTGATTGCTTTTTCCAGTGTTCGAAACTTTCCAGGCGTGAGGATATGGCCGTCTGGAAGATTCTGCATGAGTATAAAATGGAGTGTTTTGATAGTACGAATTATCTCTTTGGGTGAAGTAAAATAGTATTCAGGATTTCTGAAAATAGTCTCTTCAATATGATGGAGGGCCTTTTCATAGTTTTCAAATTTCCTGCCGTTTATTCTGAAGTGAAGTGTCCTTCCGCTAATTTGGTTAACCGTGTTGTTGCGGACAACAATTCCTTTATTTTTAAAAGTCTGTGTTTGGTCGACTGAGTCAAATGCTTTTTTACTTTCGTAGTCAGATACAGCTATTGTGGTAACAGCGTCGCAAGATATTCTTCTTTCTAAGCAGGCAGTTATGTCACAGGCTGTAGTGCCATTTCTTGCAAGCTGATGGCCGGGATTCATGAACCATGCTGTATAAGCGGGAAATGGGGGTATTTCAGTCACCATGCTGTTTGCAACAAGCATGGGTGCAATAGTGTGTGAACTATTGTGATAGATAGCGCCACCTAAGACGGGCACTATCGGAAGAAGAGACAGGCCAACAAAAATGCCAAAAACACCCACAACTTTTGCAACAGTAACCGCGCACGACCCTATGTGTTTAATAGATCGACCTATTGAAGAGGGAACAGATACGCTCTCTTCAGTATCATTACTACTATTTGAAGAAGATGGCCAAAATTGTGATATAAAAGATGGAATCATGCAAATCTTAAGAAATAAGAGGACATGATAAGGTAACTAACTATTATGATTCAATTAATTAGATAATCGCCGATTTATTCCATCTCATCCTGACCCTTTTCATTAATGATCAATAGAGAAAAAATCATTTAGATTAATGATGTGTGAAAAAAATTGACTGTCCTCGAGTGAGTCGCTCACCCCATTTACATGTATAAGAACGGTCCTGTACGAAAAATTTTTCGGAAGACGAAGTCGTTTAATTTTATCTTGCATCTCGCTAATTATTTTTGTGTCGATTTGATTTTTTGAATATCGTATCTCACAAATGTATAGCGTGTTATGCTGAGTTTGAATCATATAGTCGATTTGACAGCCACTTTGTTTTTTCGTTTTACGTTGGAAAAAAGGATTGTCACAGAGAACCTCATTTAGATGTATCTGAACCACTTTTTTAAAGAGCGTGTGTGTCTCTTGGGAGACGCGGGGTATTGCCCATCACCAATGTCAGGTCAAGGTACAAGTCTTGCACTTATCGGAGCCTACGTTCTTGCAGGAGAGTTAGCGTTAGCTAAAGGTGATTATCGAGTAGCCTTTACTAGGTATGAACAAGAGATGCGTCCATTTATACAAGCCAATCAAGAGCTTGGAATCCAGGCAGCAAAAACATTTCGGTCTCAATCCAAAAAAAGCCCTCTATCATGGTTGCAAGGTCAAATAATCCGATTGATACCTGGTAGCGTCATTCAATGGCTTGTCAAAAGATCAGGTAAACGCATCGCACGTGCTGCAAGCTCTATTACGCTTAAAGACTACGGCAGTCTTATCTGACTCGGGCACAATTCTTATTTTGTAACCTCGGCTTTTTCGTAGTGGTTAAAGCCGTTGTAGTAGATACAGACGATGTCTTTGGCGGTTACCTTTTTTAAGTCTATGGGCATCATGCCTTCGGGCGTAATTTCTGCGTGCTCAAGCTGATTTCGAGAGGCTCCCCAGCCGGGTTGAAAGAGAATAACTCTTTTATTTAAAGAATCGGCAATTGCAATCAGTTCATCCTGCAATAGATACTGGCCTACGTCTTGTAAACAGGTTAAATAAGCCTCGAACACCTTTTCGTCATGGATACAATCTCTTATGAGAGCTTCAAGTTTGTGCTCGAGCTCTGCTATCTGTTTATTTTCTGGTGGGTGTAGCTGGTAGTCTTTTAGCTCTTTTTCTATGGCTTTAAGTTCGCTATCTTGGGTGATTGCTTCTTCAGTCTTCCCTTGTGTTTGCAAGTCTGCTCTTTTTGCAGAAATACGGTCTTGAATGGCTGATTTTTGTGCCTGTACCAAATCCTTCAAATAGTCTTTGCGTTCATTTCTCAAAGTGGCTAATTCTTGGCGAAAACCTGTAATTTGACCAAGTGCATTTTGAACGCTTGGGTTATTAGAAAAAGCAGCAGGAGCATTGCCTTGAAGATAGTCTGTTAATACCTGAACGATTCTTTGTGGCACTTTTTTCTCTATACGCATCTTCCGTAGCTCATTACAAAAAGTCTCACGCACTTTTGCACCATCGGCCAGATACTGGTTATTTTTGGGCTCTCCGATAAGGGCGTG
>JAJFUY010000041.1 GCA_021372185.1 Chlamydiales bacterium
AATTAAAACCTTTTATTCGGAAAAAATAAAATTGGCATTTACCATGGACTTGCTAAGTGGACCACGTCCAAAGGATACTTTAAATGACCTCAGAAAATAAAATCGCTAAGCGACAAGAAGAAGAAAAAAGACTTAATGAACTTGCCGACCAGATAATTAAAACTTCTCTATACATGGTTTCTTTGGTAGATAAAGTTCTTAGTGATGAAGAGCTTTACTATTTTAGATCCTCCATAGTAAACGGCGAATGGGGGCTACCCTATGATGACATTATACACATTATCGTAACTGATGGAATTAAAATAAGCCAAACCGACTATGAGAGAATTAAATATATTGGGGAATTAATGAATTTAAATCCTTCTAGATGGGAAAAATTGCTTGAACAAGGAGCCGTTGTCAAAGCTCCTTGTTAGCAGGCTCGATTTTTACTTCTGCTTCACTAGATTTTGCATCTATTTTCTGAGGCATTTTAACTATAACTGTATTCGTAGGATGTTTCTCTTGGTCTATGTCAAACGAAAATTCTGTCACTTCTTTTGGAAGTACTGTTAAAACCATATCGCTAATTAGTGTTCCGTAGTAACCCTCAACTTGCGTTAACCTTCCACCGATTTTTAAGCAAGGTTCTTTATTTTTCCAATTTGTGTCTAAGAGCTTTTCTTTAGTACTTTCGAATTTATATGTGGTCTTAGATGAAAGTGGTTCGAACATCAACACCAATAGTCCGTCAGAAGTTCTTTTCTCTGCTGTTACCTTTACTTTTGCTGTAGCGTATGTATAAATCGTGTATCCATCTTGCATGTCCATTCCTTTAGCTCGAAAAAAATCAGGCTCTGGAAGTTGTTTGGTACTGGAAATAAAATTACCCCAAACCGAGTTTTTGTCTTTGTTTTTGGGAAAACATGCCCTCATAAACATAACTAGTCCCCCTTCTGTATTGAGACCAACCCATGCTGCTTTCATTATTGTTCCATCCGGGCCTATACCCTCGATAGCAAGAACAGGGTAACTGCCCCAACTCAACTTTTTCGTTTTCAGATTTTTCATGCCCTTTTTTTTAAACGATTGTTTAAGTTCTTTAACATTTGAAAATGAATGAGGGCCCGTTTGCTTTAATCCGTCAGAGTGCCTAAGTATAATCACAGTTGATTTGACAAGATCTTCATCACCTTTTTCAATATTTGCCACATCTTCTTTTAGTGCCCAGATAGCATACCCCTCAACTTCTGCTAAAACGTAAGTAGAAGGAATTGCCGGTTCGATCGCCGGAAATTCCATCCAACTTTCTGGAATAAGCTCTTGGATGCGTAAAGGCTTTTGTTCTGCAAATGCCAGATTCCCAGACAACAAGCCAACTAGGACACACAAATACAAAATTGATTTTCTCAAGCTACGTTCACCCATTTTAAAAGCCTCTTATTTGGAAAGGAACAATCTAACACTATGTCAATTTCGCAAATAAAGGTCATTCCATTTTTTTCTAGAGCCTGAAGGGCAATTGGAGCATTACCCAATTTTTCTAATGTTTTTGATAAAAAAGTCATCTCAAGCGGCGAAGAAACACTAAAGCCACATACCAAGCCATTGGTGATCAGTTATTTAAAGACTAGCGCCATGGCATCGCATTCTTATTAGGATAAGAAAATACACTGTTTTTCAATCTCGAAGAGAGTGATGGAGGGTAGCCCAGGTCAATCACCAGAGTGCCCTGGGAATGACATGTAAGGACAGTATTCCCCAAGCTATTGTAGAGGCAATAATAGCTACCGGCTTAAAAGTAGAAAAAGCAGCTCTAGAAAGTGGTGGTATCAGCCATTGGCTTGTCTCAGAGCTAATGAATTTAGGCCTGCCAGTTGTTTGGATTGATACTTGTAAAATGTCAGCGGCAATCTCAATGAGAACTAATAAAACATGCAAAAATATTTTTAATAGATTAAACCCCAAATCTACGATAGATATAGCGACCAGTAGTAGGGATTTTGTCATAACGAGCCAGATGCTCTACTTCTAGAGAAAGGGGCCGGAAGAAAGGGGCCGGATACTGAGAAAGGGGCCGGATACTGCGATTCGTGCGATTTATACTTGCGTTACACAAAACTAACTAGCAAATTGAGAAGCAGAAATTTTGACATTTGAGGTCTTATGCCAAGAAGCGTTTTCGCACGAATCGCAGTATCCGGCCCCTTTTGTTAGATGGAAGATGCTAGTGCTCAAAAATGACGTTCCAAAACTGAGTGGAGAGCAACAATCACAGATTATGATTAAAGCCGAAGTTGCTGCCCTTAAACCTGCCTCCGTAAAATAATTCAACTAAAAAACCATTTCTCATGTACATGAGAAGTGGTTTTTTTATTTCTCTCGCTCGATTTTCTTACGCATTTTAAATTCCGAAAGCATTTCACGTGGGATGATTACAGCATTCCGATTAAAGTGCTTAACTGTCGGCTTTGGCTTTTGGAGCTCAACAATAAAGCAGCTCCTCGTGAACCGGTGAATTTTTTTAGACAAAATGTAGATCTTGCCTTTCTTATCTAACACTAGGTTGATAAATGAAAAGGTACGTTGTAGTTTTCGCAACTCAAGAGACGCTCTCATGGATATATAGTCGTTTAGCTGTTCAAATATAAGCAGCTTATCCTCTACAGCGAGATATAATACAGTTGAAGAACTAACTGCCCTTCTAAGTGGATTTTGAACCTGCTGACCCCTTGTTAGTTCATGTGCAAGGGCAAATTCATAAGCGATATAGATATTGTCCTTACATACTATTGCTATGCTGCTATCCTGAATTGCTTTTTGTATATGGGTACTTGACAGTTTTTTGATATGGGTAAATTTAAGCCCTTTGCCTTCAAAAGCGACTCTAAAAGCAAATATTGCCACCTTCTTTTCTTGTAGCATTTCCTTGAGGCTTTTACCTGAAGCCGTAAATATATGATGATCCTGAAATGCCATGTGCTTTAGTCGCCATAGATTGTTGTATTACCGCTTGATATAGGATAGGTAAGTTTAAGGTCAAGCGTCAAAGCCTTCTAAAACTTTTAGGTTTTATCAGTAAATAGAAATTTTAAATGTTTATATTTACTCTGAAATTTAACGTGTGAATAAATGCGACAATAAAAGATAATCATCACGTTAGTAATAGTTATGATTTTTAATAATTACGTTAATAATAAGGATAGTTTATGAAACAGATTCTAGCATTGATGATTTGGGCATTTGCAATTAATTCCGCTTTGATGGCAGACGCTGCTATTGTTGCAAAACAAGAAACAAAAACATACACACAGGAATTTTGTCGGTACAGCATCACACTTCCAGCTGAATGGAAAATGGTTGGAGATGAAAGCGAAATTATTCCAATCGAAGCCGTGTCTGGGCATTATCGTTATATTCCAGGTGTAGAACGAGAAATTGCTTCTGCTGAATGGGTTTTACCAGGAGAAGACAATCTACATCTTGAAATCTACATGGTTAAACGTCCTTCAGGCAAAGGAATTTCTACCTGCTTAAAGGATTTCATTAGAAATGTAAACTCGTCAATTAGAGTACAAGACAAAGGAACATTTATGATTTCCGACAGACCAGTCAAATGGTGGTTTGGTATAGATGATGAAAAAACCTGTGCCTATATGCTATACTTTGGCAACGATCAAGAACTTTACAGTGTCGCTTTTCATGGCAAAAATATGACGACTGAGACTAAAGAGAAATGCGAAGCTATTATGAAAACATTTACCTTCGTCAAACGCTAATACAACTGCCATAGACAACCCCCTCAAAAGGTATTGCCTATGGCAGTCAATTACATTTATTAAGTAAATAGCCCACATTCCCAAGAGTCACCTTTCCAGGTCCTCGAATCATTAATTGGAACCTTGAAGCAACGATTAAATTCTCAGTCGCGTTCAGGCTTCACAGGATCAGTTTTGATGGCATCTACTTTAGTTGGTGAGGCAAACATAATTATGACGCGGGAAGCAATGGAGGCAATATCAGCAAAAGAAGTATTGGGGTGGGCAGAAGCATTTATTGGAGACACAATCCAAAAGAAACGACGAGAATTTCAAAAGGCAACAAAAAATAATTCCGTACATGGCATCCAAAAAAATGGCACAGAAATTGGAAACATTGCCACTGAAGAATTATTATTAAGGACGGGTAGTAAATGAATGATAATACCCTTTCTTGGAAAGAAATAAATAGCTATTAACAATAAAAATTAGCCTTGGATATAGTTAAGGCTGGGTTTTTTATAAAAAAACCCTCTCACCTAATTCAGAATAGGTTTTTACGTTTTTTTAAAAACAATCCGCACTAGCGGTCATTCTTAATTTCATGTGAGTTAGTGACTTGCACCGGTTAAACGCCCCACGT
>JAJFUY010000046.1 GCA_021372185.1 Chlamydiales bacterium
CTCTGTAAGGGTCACTCCGCGCTTACCGGTAATATCATCAACTAGCTCTGTGGCCTTATAGCCCTCTTGATCTTGCGACAAAAAGAACGTATTTTTACTAGCTGACTTTTTGATGCGATAGATAGCCAGGCGTATTACAGCAATGACAAGGACGCACGTTCCAACAAAAAAGAGGGCGCTATATAGCGGTGAGCCAGATTCAGAAAAAAATGTTATGAGACCCGCAAGTAGAAATATTGCCGCAGCTACTGCAAACGCGCCACCCGGTAGATAAAATTCTAGCCAGATAAACACAAGGCCTAGGAGCACACAAAAATAGGGAATCATACTAATACTGCTCCTCTACTACAACTTTAGCGCCTTCAATCCGCACAACACGCACATTTGTGCCTTCATCTAAAAAGCTACCGGTGCTTACTGCATCAAATTCTGTATCACCCACTGTAACCTTGCCCGCTGGGCGTAAAGCTGCGCTCACCTTAGCTTCTGATCCAAGCGGTGGAAGCGCAAATTTTGGCAAGTTGCCAGCTACTGCGGCCGTTGATTGCTTATCATCTGACAAGATTAAAAACTTAGAAACACCAAGCTTTGGCCACATATAGCGGCTTAAAATAGCGATGATGGCAAGTGACAATAAAAATGCGCCAGAGAGCCATGTGAGCCTTGTAAATACATACTCACCTGCTGCATTTAACGTGTTATTTTCGTACGAAACGGCATCTAAGCCCGGCAGCATAATGCCCGCTATCCCCATGAGCATAAAGATTGCCCCAATAACGCCTAAGATGCCTAGTGTAGGAAAGAAAAATAACTCAAGGCCAACTAATATAAGCCCAAACCCAAGTAAGAGCGGTTCTAATACATGAATGGCCTCTAGGGCAAAACTTGAGAGCCCAACTAAAAATACAGAGATAAGCGCCACAGCCCCAGCTACCCCAAATCCACCTGTTGAAAGCTCCATGTAGATAGATATCATCAGCACCATAAACAAAAGCGACGAGACTGCAGGTGATGCTAATAGAGCCAAAAATTTGGTCTGCCAGTTGAGCTGAAATTCATCAACTGAAATATCCCCCATCTTTTGGAAGTAGGGAATCTGTTTGAGGGCAGTTTTAGCTAATGGGTAGGTCCCACTTTCTTCTTCTTCAAAAGTTAAAGGTTCAAGTTTTTCAGGAGGCAAGCTCATGTTAGCAATCCCATACTCTAAAAGCTGGTCTGTGTTGAGTGTTAACAGCTTTCCCTTGGGGCTGATGATGATATCTTTGGGAGCGTCTTTTTTAATGTCATCTTCAGAATCAAGTTTGATAATTTTGCCATCACGCATCACCAAAATAATGTCTTTATCAACCATAGCTTCTGCTATGTAGGGGTTGCGGTCAAAAAACTTAGCGTGGTTGGCAAAGTCGGTTCTTAGTGCCGAGTTCATCTTTTCTGATGCGGCCTCCATAGTGCCACCCTCACCCATGATCACAGGTTCGGCAGCTCCCATGCTGGCATCTTTTGACGTCACAATATAGCGGCAGCTATAGGCAAGCATTGCTCCTGCTGATATAGCCCAGTTATCGATGTAACAGATAATGGGGATGCCGTGTTGTGTGTCCATGTCTTTTAAGGCATCAGCTATGCGCTCTGCTGCAAACACCTCACCACCTGGAGAATTTAACTCCAAAATAATGGCCGCAGGCTTTGTCGCTTTGTAGTGGTTTAGGGCAGTGTTTATATAAATCCAGGTAGACTGGCTAATAGCCTCTGAACGATCTGTAAGCTTAATCATGCCAAGTGTAGGTTTAGGGCCAAAATGTATGTGCGACTCAAAATCATCACAAAAACTTTGTGCCATCAATAGCAGTGATGCGAATAGAATAATTACTTTCATTTAAAGAACCGCAAAATTGCAGAGGTTTTTAGGAGATGCCTGCACTAAAAAGTCTAACAGCAGATCACGCGTCTTTTCTAGTTCTTGAGTTGTGTGCGCCATCGAGACAAACCACGCCTCATAAGGCCCTGGGGGCATATATACCCCATTATCAAACATGTGATAAAAGAGCTTTTTGAATAGTTCATTGTCTTGGCATTTAGCATCGGCATAATTTTGCACATTGCGCCCTGTACAAAAGATCGTAAACAGTGACCCGGCAGCACGTACACAAAATGGCATCTCTTTTTCACGTATGAGCTGCTGGAGCGGGTCTATGATAATACGCGCTTTTTTTTCTAGCGTTTCATAAAACCCTGGCTCTTCACACATCTCAAGGGCAATAAGACCAGCCTGCATAGCTACAGGATTACCTGACAGCGTACCTGCTTGGTAGACAGTACCAAGAGGGGCTAGCATCTGCATAATCTCACGTGTAGCACCAAAGCCAGCAGCAGGAAAGCCCCCGCCCATAACCTTACCAAAGCACGTCATGTCTGGCTGTATGCCATACAGCTCTTGCGCTCCGCCCAGTGCTACCCTAAAACCTGATATCACCTCATCAAAGATAAGTAGCGCCCCGCATTCTTTAGTGCGGCGTCGTAACAGTTCCAAAAATTGCCTTGTTGCAGGGACGAGGCCCATATTAGCTGCTATTGGCTCTATAATCACACAGGCAAGTGAATCTTGTACTTGAGGGTCATTCATAAAGTCGTTAAATGCCTGGCAGTCATTAAAGGGCAAGCACACTGTTGTCTCAGCTGCAAGGCCAGCAGATGATGAATCAGGAAGGCGCGAAACACCCGATCCTGCCTGCATCAAAAAGAAATCGGCATGTCCATGATAGCATCCTGCAAACTTCACAATCAGAGAGCGTTTAGTATAGCCACGAGCTACGCGGCAGGCGGTCATTGTAGCTTCCGTGCCAGAACTTACCATGCGCACCATCTGGCACGATGGCATAAGCTTCGTTATTTTGCGGGCTAGTTTTTCTTCGATATCAGTAGTAATACCAAAAGATGTTCCCATCTTTAAACGCTCTACAGCGCCCTCTACAACCTGAGGATGCGCATGTCCATGAATAAGCGCACCCCACGACATGCAGTAATCAATATAGCTATTGCCATCAACATCAGTCACGTGAGAACCCATTCCAGATTCTGCTACAAGCGGAGTAATTTCAAGATCAAAAAATGCCCTGACAGGAGAATTTACACCCCCAGGAATCACGTCACACAGTTTCTCAAAGCATTTTTTGCTGTAGGGTCGGTTGGCAGTACTCAAAAACATTCTCCATCAAAAGCCATTACCATATCACCAACCCAAATCAACTGCAAGTATCCAAAATCATAGAGTGCGTAAAAATGAGTTCTATCTGAGAGCCCGCCAGGGCGACTGAACGAAGCCCACCGTAACCGAAGGGAACGGTGGGCTTTGCTCAGTCGTCCTCCGGACTCTAATACGAAAACGATTATTCTCCCATGTATGGTCGTTAGAGATCTGTTTTTTAAAAGAATTAGCGATGACCTTTTAAAAGGTGATGTTGGTATACTGCTTAAGCGATTTTCTTATTTTTGGGGGTGTTATGGTTTCTACCGTGCAAAATGGTGTAGTTGGTCATGCAAATGTATTGCCGACAATTTTGAATAATTGCACTGATTTATTCACTATTAGATTGGTGTGTAGATTATGGAATCAGACTGTATTAAAGATGCCCATACTTCCTTTTACAGAAACCGGTATGCGCGATCTTTTTACAAAGGGTGTAACTGTAGAGCTATTGCAGCTCGTTGTGAAAGATCCTCAGGCCTTAACTAAAATATATTCATTTTATATGGGATATTTTACGCAAGTACCTGAAGAAAAACGCATAATAACGGCCGCTTCTACGGGTACAGTTGATGAACCCACTCTATTTTCAACTCGATCGCTTGTGAATCACCTTCCGGTTTGGAAGCCCTATGCCACAGCGCTTGCCATTCTTCAGTCGTGCCATGCAAAACTGCCAGAAGATGCAACAGCCCTCAATAATCTCGAAAGCCTCATGCACCCTTATTTTACTGAAGAAGGCGACCAGTTGCTCGTAGATGATGAGACCGTAGTATTAGAAGAAAAGCTTTTACGAGATTGTATCGCCCCCAATATTCCACGGCTGTATCTTACCTATAATCACAGTAAATATCCTGGAAGTTTTGTGCCACTTCATACTTTTATTAAAGAAAAGTTCATCGATGTTTTACGCGAAAGTACGCACTTTAAAAGCACACCTATTGCAGTAGCTTTAAAATGCCTTGATATAGCAATGAATTGCCTCTCTGAGAAAAACTATTCAGCAGAGCTTGCCTCAGTGGGCCAAAAATTTCTCGCGGCATCTTCCATCCCCACTCTAACAGAAGAGACTGCTGCACACTATCGCCTAAAAGCCTTAGAATATTTTGAAAAAAGCAAAACATGCGAGCCGTAATTTCACTTTATTAAAAGTAGCTAATACTCCTATTATTATGCCCCCATTTTTATGAATTAGCGTAATTGGAGATAAATTCATATGATTTACAGATTACTTTTAATACTTGCAGTTTGTTCGCAAAGTTTTTTAATTGCTGAAAGTTTATCAGAAAAAGCATCAAGCGGTCCAATTGATGGTTTCTCAGAAGCTACATTAAACGCCTACAAAGCACCTACTGCTGATTGGTCAAAAGAATGCAAAAAATTATCTGATTACGACATTAAAGATGCCCTAGAAGCTATTTTGGCGGAACCTTCTATTGCCAAACCGCGTACATGGAATTTTGCATCTGTTGCCTTAAATGAACTTTCTTCTAGAGTCTGGGCAAAGAAAAATGCACGTGCACTTGCCATACTTACCAATTCATTGTCGCTTGCTTCTGGCCACTGCTATTTTGACCCAATATATGGAATTGAGGCAGCGGGCTTATCAGAAGACTCCGTCAAAAAGGGCGGTAGTAAAGACAAAATTATTCACCCCTACCCCTACAACAAAACCATAAAAAAGCTTACCTACAAGTGGAAAAGAAGTGGAACCAACAAATCTTTTAACGACTATATTCGCTCTTATGGTTCAAAAAAAGAAAAACGCGATATCAAAAATCACGCTGTTCGCTATTTACGACCAAGTGAACGTGAGAAATATAAAGTTACCTTTGTAAACGGCCGTGTAAAGATTGGTGGCCACACTCCATATGATGGCCTCTACATGTTTTGCTTAGGCGGCAAAAAGCCAATGCTGCTTGCAGGATTTAAGAAAAAGGGTAAATTCCAGCACAGCTCTTTTTTTGCTGGCGCCTCAGTACTTTGTGCCGGAAAGCTCATTATCCAAGATGGCAAAATTACACACCTCAACTTAAGTAGCGGGCACTACAAGCCTACAAAAGCTCACGGCAATAACTTGAAAGCCTTTTTGAAGCTACCAGAAAATATGGGCAGCCGCGCAAATGCCCTCAAAATAAAAAACTAGTAAACGCCCTCTAGATATGCTAGCCTTGTACCCATGAAGAAGCTTTCTTATTTTACATTCTTGTTTATAGTGATGTGCACATGTGCCATTGCCGACACCTACTATGTAGATATTGACTGCCCAGATAAAGAGCTTAAAAAGGCATGTGTACTCTCATCTGAGACGCTTTTAATAAAAGACAAAATTAGCATGTCGGCCTTCCGCCGACGTGCGGTTAACGATACAGAAAAATTTGAAGAGCTTGCCCACTACTATGGCTACTATAGCGCAAAATTAAGCTATTCTATTGTCAATAGCAACCAGATTGTTTTTAGATTTGATCTTGGCCCCAAGTACCGCCTGCAGTCATGCCATATTATCCTAGATTCGGCAGTTCAAGATGCTAAAGCGGTGCAAGATCCTGAGTCAGAATCACCTGTGATGGGGGCCGAACATTCCCATAAGGCGAAGGCGCCACCCATCACAAGTGATTATGGCTCAGGAGGTTGCGCCGATTTAGCGTCTTCAACTGCCGAATCTAGGATTAAAGCCGATGCCAATGATGAGGTTTTACCCTCGCTTAAAGACTTAAAACTCCAAAAGGGCCAGCCAATAACTACGCAAGAGCTCCTTGATGCAGAAAAAGCTCTTCTTTGGCAGCTGAAGAAAAAAGGCTATGCAAGTGCCACTGTCACCAAAAAAGACTATATAGCCAACACGACAGATCATACCCTTGCAGTCACGTTCCACGTACATACCGGGCAGCTGGTACACTTTGGCCATACACAAATTATTGGCTCTAACAAAGTATTAGAAGACACTATCAAAAAGTATATCACCTGGAGATATGGTGCACTCTATAGCCCAGCAGAAATTGAAAACACTCAAGAACAGCTTGAAAAAACAGGCCTTTTTTCATCGGTAATTATTACGCAAGATGAAGCAAATATCGACCATGACACCCTGCCTCTTACCATCAACGTGCAAGAAAGTAAGCATAAAAGTATTGCAGCAGGTGTTGCCTATGCCACTTCATTTGGCCCCGGGGTAAAAGCTGAATGGGAAAATAAAAACCTCCAAGGAACGGGCGACAAACTGCGCTTTAGAACAGAGGTTTGGGAAAAATACCAGACAGTTCTTTTAAGCCTCACAAAGCCTCATTTTCATGGTGCCGACCAAGATTTATTGTGGGTGGCAGAATATGATAAGCTTAAAAATATTGCCTTTGACTCTACTTCTTACAACCTCTCTGGTATGCTCCAAAAACGCCTTGACGCACATACCGAGACTATGGGAGGCCTTCGGGCAGAATGGCTCCACTCAAACAACTTTGAAGGCACTCAAACTTACCAGCTCATCAAGCTGCCTATGCAGTGCAAATGGAGTAACGCAAATAATTTACTTGACCCCACAAAGGGAGAGACGCTCAATATAAAGCTTACACCCTCTACAAACTTTATTAGGCCTGGATTTTTCTACGCTATTCATACCTCAACGCTCACAGGCTATCACTCACTTTTTTCTAATCGCCTCACGTTGGCTGCCAAAGTTGTCTTTGGCAACATTATGGGCGCCGCTCGAGACACTATACCGCCTCCTGATCGTTTTTACGGGGGCTCAGAAAATGTGCTCAGAGGCTTTAAAGCCTACACAGTAAGCCCTCTTCATAACAAACGCACCCCTATTGGAGGACGCTCTATGCTGGCAGCCTCTTTTGAAGCAAGGCTGAGGACGGCAAGCGACTTTGGGTATGTGCTCTTTTATGATTTAGGAAATGTCTATTCAAAAAACGTGCCAGAGCTACGCCTGAAGCAGTTTCATTCTGTTGGTGCGGGCCTTAGATATGCCACACCAATTGGGCCTTTACGCTTTGATGTTGCCGTGCCGCTTAATCCACGACCACATATCGACCCACATTTTCAGATTTATTTTAGTATTGGACAATCGTTTTAACAGGTTCTTCTTTTCATGAATTGGCTTCCTAATTTTTCAGCTCTACCATCTGTACTACAAATGCAGCCTCAAACACATCCCTCGAGCACTACAAAATACTGCAATTTAAGTGATTTATTAGTGATAATAGATTCTCATTGGTGCAAAAAATCAAAATTAGATGAGTGGAAAGAGTGTAATTTTGATGACATCACAGCAAAAACATTTCCTCGGCAGTTTGTGGAGGATGTTAATCGCTATACAGTGCAAGTGGGCCGCCTGACTTTTGTGCACCCGTATGAAGAAGCTCAGACTGACGCACGTTTTCAACAAATGAACAACGCAATCTTAGTCTTAATCTCCGAAATGCCAGATTGTCATCTTGCAAATACCACATCAGGCGCTCATATCATCCGCTATTTAGCTCAGGACCTTATGAGCCAAAGCATTTTTGCTATCGACCCTGAATTTCTGGGCCAAGTAACCCAAGCTTATGATAAGAGAGGCTTGCTATTACTTCCGCATCAAGAAGGCGCCATCAAAGAATCTAGTTTTTCAATGTTCACTAATGGCAATACTCTTTTTATAGAAGCTACTCAGTACTGGAAGGTTATTAACAAATTCAAGCCCACAGAACTACGAGGACACGATGGCTTAAAAATTCATATTAGCATCGACCTTAGGGGAGCCCAAAAAAGTACCATTCTTCATCATTTTCAAAATGCTCGGTGCATTTTGAAGTTCCACGGATTTCGAAAGTCACTGGATGAAATTTCCTTTTAAATTTTGTTGAAATCTTTACAGTAAATCTTTAGTTTTGACAGTATCGAAACCAAGACCCTCTCTTTTGGAGTGTCAAAACAAAAAGGATGTCCTATATGCGTTTACTCATATCAGCCCTTGCCATGTTATGCACTATGTCTCAAGCTAATTGTGCAACAAGACTTGAAACTAAACCTGCACTTAAGCCTGCAACAAGTCTTCCTCCTCAAAAAAAACTAACTGAACTCAAACAAACCCAACAACAAGCTAAGAAAGTTCAAGCTAAGCAAAATCCAGCTAAACAAGCTCAAGCTAAGCCAATGCCAGCAAAACCAGCTGTAATCAAAAAACCGTTCAACAAAGTACAGAATCAAAACCAAGACATCTTTTCAAGCTCCTCATCGTCTTCGTCATTATCAGAACATGATGATCGTGCCTACATTGGTGCCTACACAAATAACCTAGAAGTAGCTCAACAGTTTGACCCATATGACCTTGATTCAGTTCTCGTTAATATTGATGATACAGAACTTTATACTCAGGCCATGATATTTGATACCAATGAACCAGGCAGCCCTGTGAACATCACGCACCCTACAGTGGGTCCTGATTACACACGCTTCCGCATCGACAAAAACGGCACCTACCTCATTACATGGACATTTACAATTGGATGTCTTTATGACAGCGAAGGCGAAGGCGAAGGCTGCTCAAATGGCACATTTGTGCAGCTGTTTGATGTAGCACATCAACAGCCACTGTTTCCAAACCCAATGCAATTTGTTGACACAGAAGTTTTTTACCCTTACAATGTTGATAGCGAAACAGTATCTGGCCAGCAACTTATCTCACTAGAGGCAGGCGCAGAACTACAACTTCGCCTCATTCACGCAGCATTTGATGAAGGCGATTTATGGGTTGCTAACCCATCTCTCACCATCACTCGCATTTCTAACTAAATGCTTCAGGGGCAGACACCAGTCTGCCCCTCTTAAGCATATTCTTGATCTTATTCTTATACTTGTTTTCTGTTTTCCTCTCTAGCTCTCTGCATTTTCTCTGTGGTGATATTATTTTGATAATAGTTTCTGTAAAAAATATATTTTTCACCGCAGAGAAAATACAGAAAGCGAGAGAGAGAAATACAAAAACAAGAATAAGATCAAGATCAAGAGCCTTTTGCAAAACTAGCGCCAAAAAACAAAAAATGACTGCTCAAGCGGGCTAAGTTTCATTTTTTGTTTTTTTGGCGTTAGTTTTGCAAAGGTTTTTGTGGAAATTCAATAAATTTTGCTGTTTTAGGGCAGCCTGG
>JAJFUY010000087.1 GCA_021372185.1 Chlamydiales bacterium
AGTATTTCTGTAGAGTCTAAAAGCCATTCATCATATTTTAAGAGACTTTCAATATACCTATTTTGCATTTCTGGTTCTGGCTTTGAAGGTCTAAGGCGATCCAATAAACTTCCTTTTCTTTTGGGTAATTCCTCAGTTGTAGGCATAAATGCCGGAAGAGATGTTCTTTTTGTTTTAATCATCGTGCCGAGGCTGCCATCATTACAAGACATAGAACGACCGGCCAGTCGCGCCCCAACATTTGACGACTGCGGCGGTGCAGACTTTGGAGATATCCTAAGATCCTTTTCAAATGCCCTACGAAAGCGCTCTTCTTCTGTTAGAGGCTCTTGCTCCACAGTTTGAGGTGAGAGAGGCAGAGGCAATAAAGTTCCAAACCTTTGTGTACTTCCTACATCCATTGGCGATACTCCTAATAACTAAAGCTTACTGTACGTACTTTTAGTCGATAGAGTCAACAAGAGTTCCTTGCAAAAATTGTCAAAAAATCCCATACGTATGTCAAATGGAGCAAGCTATGGAAGCGTTTGAAAAAGCCGGAATGTTTTACCTGGGAAAAGCTGTAGACCCTAAAACAGGCAAGGTTACAGATTCCTATACATTATACGACTCTAAAAACTTTACTACCCATGCTGTCTGCGTTGGTATGACAGGAAGCGGTAAAACGGGTCTTGGTATCACGCTACTAGAAGAAGCCGCTTTAGATAAAACTCCTGCCATCATCATTGACCCCAAAGGCGACCTTGGCAACTTGCTTCTTGCTTTTGACAACCTATCAGCTGATGAATTTATGCCTTGGGTTGATAAAACTGAAGCCGACAAAAAAGACCTCTCAGTTAAAAAATATGCTCAAGAAGTAGCTGACAGCTGGAAAAAAGGGCTTGAAAGTTGGGGTGAATCTGCCAAAAGAGTGCAAGCATTCAACAACTCTGTAGAAAAAGTAATCTACACACCCGCTAGCACCATGGGAAGGCCATTATCAATTCTGCATTCTTTTACAGCGCCACCGGTAGAACAGCTAAAAGATGTTCAAGGTATACGTGACAAGGTGCAGTCTATAACGTCTAGCTTACTAGGCCTTCTTGGCATCACAGCTGATCCTATCAAAAGTAAAGAGCATATCCTTATCTCAACTATTGTTGATCAAGCGTGGAAAAAAGGCCACGATGTTGATATAGCCACACTCATCCAGCAGATACAAAAGCCGCCTTTTAGCAAAATTGGCGCACTTGATATAGATACGTTTTATCCCCCAAAAGAGCGTATGGAGCTCTCTATCCAGCTCAATAACCTACTTGCCTCCCCTGGCTTTCAGGCATGGATGCAGGGTGAGCCCTTGGACATTCAAAGGCTGTTATACACTCCTGAGGGCAAACCAAAGTTATCTATCATCTCTATAGCACACCTGTCAGATGCTGAGCGCATGTTTTTTGTCACGCTGCTCTTAAACGAATGCATCACCTGGATGCGCCAGCAGCCGGGAACCTCTAGTCTTAGAGCGCTTTTATACATGGACGAAATTTTTGGCTATTTCCCGCCATCGGCAATGCCGCCATCAAAGCTGCCTATGCTCACACTGCTTAAACAGGCTCGAGCGTATGGTTTAGGGATTGTTTTAGTTACCCAAAACCCCGTAGACTTAGACTACAAAGGCCTTGCAAACTGCGGCACGTGGTTTATAGGTAAGCGCCACACAGAGCGCGACAATATGCGCGTGATAGAGGGCCTTAACATGGCCTCAAATGGCGAGCTTGATGGCAAATCTTT
>JAJFUY010000338.1 GCA_021372185.1 Chlamydiales bacterium
AGTTATAAAACAAGTTGTTCAGCGCCTTGTGCATACCTATCACCCTCTCAAGATTTATCTATTTGGTTCTTACGCTTGGGGTACGCCTACGGAAGATAGTGATTTAGATTTGCTTATAGTAGTCGATCATTCTGAAGAAAATACCTATCAAATGGCGGTAGCTGGTCATCGCGCTCTTTGGGGTCTTGAAGTTCCTAAAGATTTGCTTGTGTATACGGAAAAAGAATTTGTTAAAGAGGCATCTGATGTTACAACGTTGTGTCACAAAGTAACACAGGATGGTATCACCATTTATGCAAAATCATAGCGCCTGGATTCAAAAAGCAAAAAATGATCTTAAAGGAGCTAAAGTGCTTTTTCGTGAGCACATTAATGATTTGGCAATATATCACGCCCATCAATGCGTCGAAAAGGTTTTGAAAGCGTATTTAGCATTCAAGCAATGTTCCATTCAAAAAACTCACGATCTTGTTGTTCTAACAGAAACGTGCAATCGCTACGACCCTTCATTCGAAAAAATACGCGATGAAGTATCTCAATTGAATCCTTTTGGAACAATTATGCGATATCCTGGTGTTGGGGATGATCCCGACCAAAAAATCACTGGAAACTCCATCACCATAGCAGAAAATATTTTCCTTTTCGTTCAGAAAAAAATTTAGATTAATGATAAAGACAGTTGCTTTGCCATGTAGGCGTGGTAGAGTAGGCCTTTTGAGCCCATGCCGCCAAGTGAATAGATGTTGGGGGCTGTGTGGGAGATGAAGGGTTTTTTGTCACCTGTTGCCGCTCTAAAGCTTGTCCAGGTTCTAATTAGAGGCAGGGTTGAAAAGGGCTCTGAGATGCTTTTAAGTTTTGTTCGTATCTCTAATTCAGCTTTTTTGTCAGGGCCGTCTATGGTCCATTTTCTTTCGTAGGTAGCTCCTGCCCAGATGGTTTTGGGGTCTATTTGTGCGACCTGCACGGCGGCATTTATAGCAAATGGGAGGGGAGTATTGTAGGGCCATTCTAGTTCTAGTGTTTGGCCTTTGATGAGGCTGATGGGGGGGTGATTTACTTCTTTAAGGGCATTTTGGCCGGCGCCTACTGTAAAGATAATGGCGTCGTAGCCTGATAGCTGTTTGGGGGTTGTTATTTCTTGTATAGAGAGTGTTACCCCTTTTTGCTGGCAAGCAAGCCACAGCCCTTGGATATATTCTGGGCAGTTTACCGTACAGCCTGATTTGATGAAGATGCCAGGGTTTGCTGCAAGCTCTGAAATGTGCTTTTGGCACGTTAGAGCATCCCAGTACTCAACGTCGTTATACTCTTGAGCTTTAGAAAAATCCATGCCGGCAATTTCTGGGCGTAAAATGCCGTTTTGAGCATACACTTTTTTGCCAAGGGCTTTTGATGCAATATCTAAAAGGGCAATAGCCTCTGGCATTGCCTCATCAGCCTTCCAGCTCTTAACAGCCTTTGGGCCATGGTAGGCGTGAAGAAGTCCGGCAGTAAGACCTGATGCTCCGGCACCTATGGCTGTTTTGTCAACGAGTGTAATACTTGCCTTGTCTGATAAAAACCACGCGCAAGCAAGACCTGAAAAACCGGCTCCAATAACTGCAATCTTCATAACCCGTACCTTTTTTTAATCGAAGCTATAGTTTTGCATAAGGGGATCAGCGCGTATTACGCGGATCGCACGGTGCAAAGGAGTGTTATCATTAAAGACTTCTTTGTTTTTAATTCTGTTGTTGTTGATGAATTCCCAAGCATCAATGAAGGGGTCAAGTTTTGCTTTAAGTTCAGGCCATGCAGGATGCGTGTATGCGGGCATATATGTAGAAAACATCCGTAACGCATATACAGCACCGGATGATGAACGTGATCTTGAGGCTTCTCTAAAATAGTCTGCTATTTCTTTGTAGACTTTGGGCTCTAGTTCTTTAATGGTTTGCAAGGTGTTATGAGAATCCTTAAACCCATGTAACAGTAGATCGCTAAGAGTTGAAAAGGATTTTGGAAGTGAGATGTCACTTACTGACATACTTCCTAAGAATAAGAGGATATTATCATGTGACCAATCACCATTAAAATAAAGCTCCAGAAGAACAGAGGGGTTTGTAGCTAAATAGTGCCATTTTTCAGCATGTAACAGTGTTCCTTGTTGATCTATCGTTGTCATTTTTACAAATTTGGCCGCTGCTTCATAGCGAAGCTCGGCATGCTTTCCGAGAGTAAGCTTTTCGTAGCCATGGCCATAGTTTACTGTAATTTCTTCACCTTCTGCAATGGTATCAATTGCCCTGATAATCCATTCAGGGACTATGTCATGGCATACTCGATCAAATTGGGCATTAGGGAAGCTATGATTTATCAAGGCACCAAGCCCACGAAATTTTTGAGCATCTATAGGTCCAAGCTGATAATCAGAGCCCCTCTGGCTGTCGGCTACATACTGGCCAGTATAATGGCAGATGACTTCGCCACACTTTATAACACGAGCGGCAACTACTCCAAGACCAACGAACGCATTTTCACCTAGTATGTGCACAAGACGTAAATTAGTATCCGACACTCCCGAGTAAATAGAAAGATAGTGCGTTTTGTCAGGATTTAAAGGTGATTCTTTCATGTATAGAGGCGTAGGAAAGCTCGAGGTAATATACTTCGATCCTGTAAGCTCTTCAAATGTAGCGGCTAAAATATACTTATTGTTCAGTTGATGATCGCGATATTTGATCGTTCCTGGATACGCCGGCGGGATCTCAGCACTGTGTGTGTAGTACACCGAATAAACCATACCATTTCCTGTAGTTTGCAGAAGATATGGTAGTGAGTATACAACTTGTCTGCAAGGAATTAAGCCGACTCCAAAAAGGAATCGGCTTTTAGAAGAAGAGGCTATTTTCTCCAGCCAGTCATTGGCGTAGCCGTAGTGTCATTACGACCAAGCGTGCCAACTTTTAGGCTATCTTCGATGGTGCGAAGAAGGCTATAGAGGTCATAGGTTGCATTTACAACGTTGTGAGGCTTTACATTTTCGCCTACAAATGCGCAGTAAATTTTGTTTACATCATCTGCAAAATCATCTTCGTCAAAAGTCAAGACAACAACGCGATCTTTTCTAAACGATTCACTAGCAAGCGCAAGTTCGATGCTTGTTGCAAAGGCTTCTCCTGAATAATAGGGTACAGATGTTGTTATTGGCGTTGTATAGTCAAGCTGAATAACAGGTGTATCATGACCATCGTTAAATTGATTTGGAATGTAAAATGCAAAGTCAGGTACACGATTATTTGCAATATCTTGTGCTAACTCATCTGCATTTACAAGCTTTGCAGCTCTTTGTGGATTGGTTGAGATGTTTAAAAAGCTAATAAATGGATTGTGCTTTCGAGCATACATTGCGTTTGAGGTAAATGTTGAAGTTATGAGGTCTTCAAATAGCTCACCGGTTGATGTAGGGTCTGATGTGACTCCATCGCCAATAACAAGCCCGGCAGGATTTGATATCCCAAAAACAGGGATGGTAATTGTAGGGTCATCTCCAAATGGGCTAAATATGTCTCCTGGAGTAAAGAGCCCAGCACCTGTTACACTGTTATAGATGATAACACCGATTGCACCGGCGTCCTGAGCATTTTTTGCCTTTGAGGTAAAGCTAAAACTTCCGCGAAGAATGAGTACAATCTTACCAGTAAAATCCTGTCCCATACCTGGTGTCCCATCTAGATTTGGCGTTGCAATAAGCGTAGCTGATGGAAGCCCAGTTTGTGCACCAAATGACGCCTGCGCTGCAGGGTAGTCACCTGCTGCCGGACCGCTTGTTACTTGAAAGTCCCAAATGGGAGCACCAAGAGGGTAGACAAAAAAGGCAAAGTCATCTGTTGTTCCGCCATCTGGATAGTTTTCTATATAAACCTTCCAGCTAAGGCCCTTTTCTTCGATCAGGTCGATGATAGTTGAATTAGCTTCTGGGTGGTCTGCATTTGGAAAATCTACAGGATCATCGTCATAAAAAGGCGGCTCAAAAGTATCTCCAGCAATCAGGCCAATATAGTTTGGTTGTGAAGGGTGTGTGATTGCAAAGAAGTTTGAAAAATAGGTGCCTCGAGCTGCAAAGTCTGCATATTGAGGAACAGAAAGTACCTGAGATGCATCTGCATTCTCATGCATCACGATAAACCACTTATCTCTTGGCTTGTCTTGGCAATCTGATGAAGATGATGACGAAGAACTGTCATGCATATGAAACTTGTGTTTGTGTCTAAAGTGTAGCGTTTTGTTCTTGAAAGCTACTTTGGGAGCTGCTTTTGGTGGCGTTCTTTTTGGTTTAGCAGCAGGTTTGGCGGGTTGAAAGAGTTTTGGTGCTGGTTTTGCTGGCACGACAGGTTTTGTTTGTGCTTTTTTGGGCACTACACCTGATGCCATACTGTGAGCTGCAAGACCTACTGCACACATAATTGTGAATAGATATTTTTTCATGTAGTTCCTCTTAAGAAAATTTAAAATGCTATGCGGCATCTTATTTTAAAGGAAAAATCTAAGCAATAAAAAATAGACTTCGCTTGCTTAACCCTGGATAATTTTAGTGAGTATGCTATACAATCATGAACATGGCACATGGAACGTTTTTACTTTTAGGTACTGGAGCATCAGCGGGCATTCCTGTAATTGGATGTCCTTGCGATATTTGTCATTCAACGGATGAGCGCAATAAACGTAAGCGCGCCTCTGCACTTATTTGCTATGAGGGAAAACAGATATTGATTGATGCAGGGCCCGATTTTCACCAACAGGCACTCCAGTATGATGTAAAAAAAATAGATGGGCTTGCCATCACACACACCCACTACGACCATATTGGCGGTCTTGAAGAGCTGCGAATTTTTGCCTACGTGAGAAAAGCGGCTATTCCCTGTTTGTTATCCCAAATAAGTTTGGGTCATCTCAAGAAGCTATTTTATTACTTTTTTGACGAACATACTGCAGATAAAACAGTGCCGGCTAAATTTGACTTTATCACGCTTCCAGAAAAGCGGGGACACGTTGACTTTTGTGGCTTGCCGATACAGTATTTTACCTACTCACAGCCTAATATGGATGTGATTGGCTATCGTGTAGGGGATTTGGCCTATATAACTGATATCAAAGAATATCCTGAGACAATTTTTGAGGATCTGGTGGGATGTAAAACGCTGATTATTTCAGCATTACGTTTTGGCACGACAAAGTTACAGTTTTCTATAGATGAAGCTGTAGACTTTGCCAAACGTGTCAATGCCCCTATGACCTATTTTATCCATATGTCTCATGAGATAGAGCATAGCCACTTAGAAAGCCTGCTGCCAGCAAATATCAGACCCGCCTATGATGGGTTAGAAATTCCTTTTACGAGTGTTATATGACCGATAAAGATGATATAGAAATAAACGAAGAAAAAAGAGCCCTAGAATTTGAGACTCTGCGCTTTGTATGGCAGGATAAGACCCTCCAGCAAAATACGCGTGCCGTTGTTGTGGCTGTAACCAAGAACAACTCAGAAAGACCAATGGTTTTAGAGCATCTCCAGGAGCTAAAACTCTTAGCTGATACGCAAGGCATTCCAATAGTAGGGGAGCAGATAATTGGCATACGAGCTATTAATGCCGCTACGTTTTTGACTGAGGGCAAGCTAGAAGAGCTCAAAAGCTTTATGCAAAAGCTCAATGCCAATTTGCTGATTTTTGATGATGAGATATCTCCTGCCCAGCAAAGAAACTTAGAGCGATATCTTGCAATGCCGGTAATTGACCGTACAGAAGTTATCTTGGGTGTGTTTGCTATGCGAGCTCGATCACGTGAAGCGCGCCTACAAGTAGAGCTTGCTGAAGTACGCTACCTTATCCCACGCCTAAAGCGTATGTGGACGCACCTTTCTCGCCAGTCAGGTGGCGGTGGTGGGTCAGCAGGTGGTGGCTACCAAAAAGGTGAGGGTGAAAAGCAGCTTGAAATAGATAAGCGTATCTTGCGCCGTCGTATGGAAAGGCTTCAAAAAGAAATTTTGGATATTAAAGAATATCGCGAAACCCAACGTGCCCAGCGTGTACGCTCAAATATCCCCGTTGTGGCGATTGTTGGTTATACGAACGCCGGTAAGTCTACGCTGATGAATGCACTGACAGAGGCGGATGTCTATGTAGAAGATAAACTCTTTGCCACACTTGATACTACCACACGTAAGCACGTCCTGCCAAACAACCACGAAGTGCTTATGGTTGACACCGTGGGTTTTATAAGAAAGTTACCGCACCTTTTAGTGGCAGCCTTTAAAAGTACGCTAGAAGAGGCTGTATTTGCTGATTTATTGCTGCATGTAATTGATGCCACGCACCCAATGGCCCTGCAGCAGGCAGAAACCACTATCAAGGTATTAGAAGAGTTAGGTTCACACAAAACACCAACGCTTGTCGTACTGAATAAAGTGGATCGTGTGGAAGCTGAAGATGCAGATCCCGCCCTAAAAGGCAACTTTATGAAGCTAAAATTTAGCTTTCAAAAGTCTAAAAGTATTTCTGCGGCTACAGGCCAAGGCTTAGATGAACTGCAAGCCGAAATTGTAAATAGCTTAAAAGATAGACGCGCGACGCTCAAGCTTCGTATCCCGCAAGCAGACTACCACATGTTAGCTATAGCCTTACGTGAAGGCAAAATCTATAAGCAAGAATATGAAGAGAATGATGTGCTGGTTGATGTAGAGGTGCCGACAAGTGCAGCTTTTCGCTTTTCAAAATATATACGTGAGCAATAACATACATGTATGAATGAAATACAAAGTGTTACAAATATATCTCTTCTTGCCACCTATGTTGTAGCTAAGAAGAACTCTGTCAAAGACATTTGTTTTCAAGCTTACGTGTATGTAGAATCTCAAGCTACTTACTGCAAAAATCTATCACACTCAGCTATTTGTAAAATTGCAGTCGTTATACGTTCTACTGCTGCAAAAGTTCACGATCTTTTTTTAAATGCTTGGGGCAAAGTATTAGCCTCACCCTATTTGCAGACGGCTATATCGCAGATTCTTTCGGCTGTCGTATTTGATAGAGGGTCAGGCCTTCAAATACAACAAGCCCAGCACTCTTTACAGCACGATGTAAATGCTGATTACTATAAAGAAACAGCCCGTTTTTTAGGCCTCTACACAAGCCAATTCCTTAAAAGTGCGTTTGAAAACGGTCCCACAATGCCGGCCGATATTCGCCCAGTGTGGCTGCGTGATCTTTTGTGGCAAAAACCAGACGGCAGCCTTGCCTATACGCTTAAAGGCCAGTTTTTACGAGTTCTGATCACCACAAACGATACACTATTTGCCCGCTACATAGAGCTTGGCATTTTACAGGGTCTAGGCCGCTTTGCAGCTCGTGTAAAGGAAATACAGAGTAATAAGTTTGCCGTTTTAGAGATGGTGACAGATGTAATAAAAGAAGTTACCCCTCACTTGAACGCTTGTGCTACCAATTCTGTTGAGGCCTTAACAGTAGAGCAAGAAAATAAGGTTCTCCATGAAACCCTAGAAACGGCTCTAAAGCTCTTTTTGCCCAATGGCGCACAAGATTTTGTGCTGCCAGTACGTGAGTCTTTAGCTTCATACGTGGCACCTTTTTTATATACAGTGCTAGAACAACAAGTACTTCCAGAGCTGTTTAGCTATGGTCTAGATATTGCCAAAACGCCTTATGTGCGTATGCTTATGCTGTCAGAAGGCTTTAAGCTAGAAAAGGCAAATATAGAAACTGAATTTCATGCTCAAGTGCCCGCCAATTATGTCCCATACCCTGAAGCCAAACGCCTAGAGCTAGAAAAGACACTCGAAAGCTGTTTTAAAGCCGGGTTTGATTATATCATTCCTGAATCAAAATCATTCCTTAAGCAACCAAGCTGGTTTGCCCCGCCAGCAGCTCTTGCCATGACGCTAGAGCTACCTAAACTGCACCTACAAGATTTTATCCGTTTAGCTATTCAGAAGCTGCTGTTTGCTCTAAATAAAGAAGGGGAGTGGCAAGAAGAGCAAGGTGTCACACGTTTTAAAGAAAAAGCGCTGCAGTTTGAACATACGCAAGTAGCAAAAGAATTTAACGACGAGCAAATGCGCCTGCTACTTGAGCAAGAGCGTGATCGCGTGCTAGAGCTTGCAAGAACCACAGGCGCTGACCCCAAAAGAATCTACCAGCTCGTACAAAGTAAAGCCTTAGGGAGCAATCACGCAGAATATGCTCCCCCTCAAGAAGGCTCATCAGTACTCTCTGCCATTGGTGTAACCAAAGTCTTTGGCACCATAGGCAAGATCTGCCAAGGCATAGGCAAACAAGTGGCCGTAGGCCTCGTTAAACAAGCGTCTGCCATAGACTTCATCCGCCAAATCAACCAAGGCTGTGTATCAAAACTCGTCCTCCCCCAGCACGACAAAGTCATCATCATCGCCCTCGAGTGCATTCTCAAATCCTTTAAATAACAGAAATATTTGAGATAGTCTAGGCCCGAGTTTTGCAAGTGGCTACAAATTGCAATGCTTGACGTTTCTTTTCAGCCTCTATTTGGTGATTGTTCAAAAACC
>JAJFUY010000146.1 GCA_021372185.1 Chlamydiales bacterium
TGGCTTAAACGAAGTCGTCACCTACAAAATCCGATGGTAGACCCCGTTTGCCGTTGACCCCGTTTATTTCGCTTTGATGTGCTCACGTAGTGGGTCACTTTGGTTGACTTCAGGTGGGTCAGAAACCCCGCCGCGCGACATCAGTTAAGTTCGTTCAATATAGTTCTGACGCTATGTAAATATTTCACAGGAAAATAAACATTTATTTGATGCGCCTGTTCATTTAACCAAGTATTCGCAGTATCAACCATTAGCTCAACGTAGATTTTTTGATTATGTACATCATTTGCAAATGGAATGTCATCATGAATGATGCAAATAACCTTTTCATCTAGAAATGATAAGTCTGTCATGCAATCAAATAAAGCATCCCAATTATTTCCAAAATAATCTGGGAATTTTAACTTTTGAGAAAATAAATCAAAAAGCAGTTTTTTTTGCGTAAGGTTTTTGGGTACATTTATATTAATATCCACCCTAACTTTACTAATTTCAGCTTTGTGCTCATAAAAATTGAAACAGTTCATTATTTCATCCTTGTAAAACTTAAATAATAAAAGGGGTCGTTCCCTGCCCTTTTTACCGGCCCCTTTTATTTCTAAGGATAATCACGGGTTTCAATAATTTTCTCTATCATAGTTTTATAGCGTTCTGGGAAATATACGTACAATTTATGTTCGGGATATTCCCACCAATGCCTCACGGCACTAAATAAAATTTCTAAATAAATCCGTCTTTCTGTTTTATTCGCTTCAAATGGAATATCTGAATGTATCAAATAAACATTTTTCTCCTTAATAAAAAACAGTTGTCGCAAGTTGTCCAAAAAGGCGTCCCAGTTTCTACCGAATTCTTCTGGTATTTCAAGTAAACTTTCAAGAGTCACAAATAAATTGAATGAATCATTCATTTTCTCTGGAATTCTTATAATTTTGCCTTCTTTTAAGGCTGTAATTTCTGACAAATCTTTGTAAAAATAAAAATAGTTCATATTAGTTTAATAAATAAAAAGTTCTGTAATGATCTGGTGTGTAAAAAATTTTACCATTCTTTCCAGTAATAATGCGCTGCACCCCTGCATGTGAAACCCCTGGGGTTGGAAGAACAAATTCCTTGTAATATCCATAGGTCTGCTCAGGTAAAGATTTCAATCTATTCTCAAAAACGGCTCCATCATTAACATGTGGATGTTTAATACCTTGTTTAATTCTTTTAAGCGTTGATTTTACATCAACCACTGCACTCACTTTTTTGCCATTGATAACAACTTCAGACATTATAAAATCTGTAGTGGCATGCTGAGCAACGGAAGTCGAAATTTTACTAGCTTGCGTGCGGGCTATTTTTTGTGCAAGATAAGTTCGCGCCTTGTTAATAATTTTTCTGCCACCCAAAGCAACAGCTTTCTCTGCAGCTCCGATTGCCAAATTAGGCAGAAATACCACTCCCGACATGAGGGTAGCAGTTGCTTGGATGTCATAGGCTAACATCACACCATCGGCTGCAATTAATGAATAGTCAAATACATTAAGCCAAAAACTCCCTTTTTCCTCTTCCTCTTCTGCAGAAAAAGTAAATGTAAAGAATTTATCATCCATGTAATTGCTGTACATCGGATGTTTGACGCTCGAATCCCCTCTTCCCTCATGCCCATCACGCCTAGCTGCAAGGTCTCTAGTGAAATCTCTGGTGTCATGGTGCATATCGCCACGGTCATCAACGACATAGAGGCCATATTCATCAAAGTTGGTCATGGGGCAGTTTAAGACATAGGCGTAAAGGTTTGGCCCTTCTTTTACGCCAAGAGGGTCTTGAGTGAGCCATTTGCCTATTGTTGGATCGTAGTAGCGTCTGCCAAAGTAGATTAAGCCCGTTTCTTGGTCTGTTCTTTTACTTGAAAAGCGCCATGGGTTATGCGTGGGGGTTTTTGAATATATGGTTTCATTACCGAAGGCATCGTAGCGGTAAGTTTCAATCGCATTGCCTTGAAGGTCTAAGAGGACAGCTACGTTGCCTTGGAAGTCGTGGAGTGGCACGTATGTTTGGCCATAGAGCTCAAATGCTACTGAGGCGGCTATTTCTGCGCCGTAGCCTTCCCCTAATATACGTAGCTCTGTAATGGTTTGGTTTGTATCTACAGCTCCAACTTCATTGTCTCCTATATAGAGATAGCTTTCCTTGGTTGTGTGGCATTTGCTATCTATAATTTGTTTGCTGAGGCGTCTATTGAAGGCGTCGTAGCTATAGCTAGAGGTTGTATCAGGTGATATCACTTTTACAAGTCTATCTAGAGCATCATAGATGTATTGGGTGTCGCCAGAAGACTCTTGCTTTTTCAAGCGGTTGCCACGTGCGTCGTATGTAAATGACCTTTTACTATCTGAGAGCACAGCATGCAGGCTATTTACGCTATACTCTTGATCATCCCTAGTTAAACGGTTGAAGAGAGAATCGTAGCTATAAGTATGCGATGATGGCCCAGTTTCTTGGGTAAGCTGGGATAGATGATCATATGTAAATGTTCTGTTAGATGGGCCTTGAGGGTCATAGCCTTTTATTTGTAAAAGGTTACCTGTTGAATCAAAGCCATTATCTGGTACTTGCTGTTCAAAATGTGCATGCTGTATTTTTGTACTTCTGCCTAGTTTATCTTTTGCAAAGTGTAAGTTTCCGGCCGCACCAGGCAACTGTAAGGCCTTTATATTGCCTGAAAGATCTCTCTCAGCCATTTTACAGACATAAAGTTCTTTATTGTTATCATCACAACGAGTGATAACATCCAAGTGTGCAGAATAATCATACTTGACCTTTGATGCATCAGGCAAGGTAAGCTCTTGCACTCTTCCTGCTTGATCGTAGCCATATGCAACTTTCAAGCCACTTTCTAAGATCTCAGAAGATACCTCTCCAAAGTTATTGTAAGAGCGAATTGTTTTGTTGCCAGTGGCAAGATTCTGCACTTCTAGTATTCTGTCAGAGTTGTCATAGCTGTACACATAGTCTACAGAATGGTCATTTGAATAAAAATGCTCTAGCCTTCCTTTAGAGTCGTAAGTGTGGTTTAAGGTTACGCCATCTGCGTGAATGATATTCTGCAGCTGTCCGAAATCATCATACTTATAGCTTGTAGTCTTTTCTTCAGCCGTTTTAGCTGCCTCTACAAGGGTAATAAGTCGATTTTTGGAGTATTCAAAGCAAGTTACAACAGTACCTATGGTTGGGTTGTTAATTGCTTTTTCTTCTATTCGTACGCAGGCGTTAGCCACATCATAAAACAGATCTTTTTGAGCTATTACAAAATGTAGAGGGTCGTAAACGGTAATCCGAGAGACATTCTGTCTTGCATCATAGATTTGTTCTGTTGTGATGCCTTTGGAATCAATACATTCTTGCCGCAGAACTCTTTGACCATGGTCATTAATGTGATTGTAGTCATAGTTATAGAAGGTTTTATTGCCTAGAGCATCTGTCTGCTCTGAAATCATGCCATGAGGCTTGTATATTGCCTCTGACTTTGCATACTGCCCATCGATATTTTGTATTACTGCATTTTTATTACCTTCTTTGTCGTAACTATATTCACAGTAGGTACGTATATCGTGCAGGTGGTCTGATGTCGTTTCGCGAATAGGGCGATTAAGTGCATCGTAGCCATATTCTTTATTGATATACCCATCTTCTAAAATTGTTGTTTCTTTTGCCAAAAGGCCTTTGCTGTTGTACTCAAAAGTAGTTTGGCGCATGTTTTGGCTCGTGGCAATTTTTCTTCCTGCAAGGTCGTATGAATGATCTAAAGTCTCACCCGTTGCAGAAACCTCTTTTAGAAGATGAAAGGTATTATACTGGTTAGAAAATTCACCTAAGCACTTGCCTTTGTTTGTTATGCTTGAATGTACCAGCCTACCCAAAAAGTCATAGGTCATTGTAGTTTTTGCGCCATTGGCTGCTGTTTCTTCTATGACATTACCTTTATGATCATAAAAGTACTGAACAGAAGTTCCATCAACTGACACCTTTTGAATAATTTTGCCTAATGCATTGTAAGTAATTTTAGTGACTTGCCCCAACTCATCAGTCTCAGTAACTTCTGAACCTAATGAAGTATAGAAATACGTTTTTACAGGCGTTTTGCTGTTACCGTGTTGGTCATAAATATCCGGATAGATGACTTTTGTAACCCTATTCATGGCATCATATTCTGTGCGAATGCAATTACCTTGTGGGTCTTTTACAGCAACTTTTCTACCTAAAAAATCATATTGATACTCAGTAGTTAGTACCAGGCCATCGTCATGCACTTCAGACTCGCTTACTAAATGCTCCTGAGCGTCATATGTGTAAATACAGCTAACATCACCTCTATATGCAATTTTTTTGCTGATGCGTCCATATGCATCGTATTCTATCAATTCAACGTTTCCGACTGGATCTTTTGTAGAAAGCACTCGACCAATATCGTCGTATGTATATTCAAAGATAGTACTTGTGCCAACCTGGTCAATAGCTTCTTTTTTTACCACCAAGCCTTTATTGTCATAGTGATTTACTACTTTGTTTAAGAGAACTTCCTGGTGCGTTTTAGGGTCAATGTAGTATTGAAGCACCTCAACAGGCTCACCAAAGTGTGGCATTTCTAACCGTGGGGTTACCTTTGTTACATGACGCTCGGTCACGCCACTGAAATCATCAACCTTCCAAGAAGTACCGTCATCTACGATTTTTTCAACAAGAACGGCGTAGTCATCATATTTATAAAACTCTCTTAAGCGAATAGCTGTTTGATCGCACACAAATTTGGCTTTAAGCAGATTGTTATCTGTATATTGATAGTATGTAAAGTTACCTAGAGGGTCTTTTTCAGAAGTTTTTTGGTTTTTATGATTATAAGTATAAGTGGTGACAATTCTGTCGCATGTCTGACTGTGAGTGAGATCATCGTTAAACCAAATTTTGCCAGAGGTTTTATTGACATTCGTAATCAAGACATCTTCTAAGACATTGCCGCGACTATCATACTTGTATTTGTGGGCAAGCTTTATGTTGTTTTGTTCGTCTTCAATAATATGTGCACGGAGATTTCCTTCGTTATACGAGTTTGTCTCCCCCCAAATAAAACGCTCAACCATCTGTATATTGCTTTTATCATCACACCGTATTATTTTTTTAAGACGTTTTTGAGTATCCCAATAGTATTTTGTTTCATTGTTGTGAGCATCAAGCACTTTGCAGTGGCCAGCTTTGCCCTTATCGTCATAATTATAATAAGTATAGCGATGTGTAATAACCTCTTTGCCATTAATAAAAGCCCTTTGTTCGGCAACTCTATTTTTTAAAAATGCGAGTTCGTTTTTGCTTTTGCCTTGTGTTCCAGATATATCATCACCATTACCAGTGCCTTTATAATAGCTTGTTTTAATATACGAGCCATCTTGTAGTCTTTTTTCAGTAACACGCGGCTTATCATAATCATTTTTTGAGCTATAGATAAACTCTGTACTTGCTCTGCCTTGTGGTTCAATTTTAGATACACAATACACACCTTTTAACTTGTCACTGTCAAATTTTATAAAGTGGTATTTGTATTTTAAACCATCACTCGTAAGTACTTCCAGGGTTGGATCTGCATCAAAATCTTCATCTGATTTTTGTTCGAAATATATCCAATTAAGTAGTTTTAAGCTTTTACTCCAAGTCTTCACAAATTCAAGTTTATGCTGTTCATTGTAATAATAGCGGGTAAAATTCCCATTCGGATTTACTTCTTTATGAAGACGGTAGTGTCTATAACGACTTGAAAGGCCTCTTTTTGCATACTTTTTATTTTTTCCCTTTTTAGGTTTTTCTCTTTTGTATATACGTTTAGCACCATTACCAAGTTTTACAGTAAAATGATCAAATTTTTTGGTCCACTCAACAGTAATATTTTTGAGATTTGTTTGACCCGAAAGATTGCCATGAGAGGTATTGGTAAAGCCAGTATTTTTGCCAACCAGTTTAAAACTTCGCATACAGCGTTTTTTACGATGATGCTCGTAATCTGCTTTGAACAATAACCTTCCGCCTGAGGGCTCATAGATTGAAATAAATATGGGATCGTCGTAGTCCTTTTTGGGGTTCACAAGCGCTTTTTCTACAATGTTTAGCTTTTGATTTTTCGCTTCTTGAAATAAGGGAAAGTCACACACTTGACGATCGAATAACGGCTCTTCTCCCATTATTTTTTTGTACTCATCAGAAAATGTGATAGGGCACAAAAAGTACTGTGGAGTGTATTCAGTGCTTTTTTTTACATACTGAATGCCCTCTTCTTGAAACACCTCTAAGAAATGCTGATGGAAAAACGTCCAGCCGTTACCTAAATTGCCCTCATCTAAACTCGAACTACAGTAATTATGACCGAGTAAATAAGGGTCTGGTCCAGAAACTTCATCTTCTAAGCCACTCTCAATATAATCTCCGCTAATCACGTTAACGCAGCCATTAACAGTGGAAGATGGCATCGAGGTATAGTTTACCAATGAAGGTATGGCATCATCATGCACATCAGCATTGATTGGCTGAATTTCATCGCCTTCAGCTAAAAGCACACTTGAAAAAACTAAAAAAGCCGCAATAGAACCAAAAAATTTATTCAACATAAATACCTAAAAAACTATTAATTTTAATTAGTTGTCCAGAAGTCAGATCGCGATTGACAGCAGTAATCAGAAGAGAATGATTATTAATAATAAAAGGCCGAAATAAACGCAAATTATTAATGAAAATAAAAAAAATCTAACTCAGCCATCTACGACGCCTTTGGACGACGTCTAGAAACCGCCCATACTAAATTAGGCTATATCTATAGCCCAACCACTGTAACAACCT
>JAJFUY010000179.1 GCA_021372185.1 Chlamydiales bacterium
TTTTGAGACAAACGCCCTTCAAGTTGGTCTTGGGCAAGCGTTAAAGCAAGTTCATTTTTAGCGCCAATTTTGGTCTGGATGGCTTCGGCCTGTGCAAGATCAAGCTTTCCATTAACAAAAGCTTTAAAGCTAAATTCCCCAGGCGAGGCAGCTTTTGCACCGGCGGCAATACACGCCTCTAGCACCTGCTTTGAAACAAGGCCTCCATGGCAGTGAATTTCTACAGTATCTTCACCAGTAAAAGAGCGAGGAGCGCGCATAACAAGCAAAATGACGTCATCTATACAGACATCTTTAAAAAAGATCTTACCATAATGCACGGTGTGGCTTTTTAACTTAGACACCTGCTTAGAAAATATTTTATCAGCAACTAAAACAGCTTCTTTACCGGATATACGTACAATAGCAATGCCAGCTTCACCTGGGGCGGTGGCTAAAGCGGCTATTGTAGTTCCTGGGATATAGGGTCTATGAACAAATTCCATGCAAATAGTATATCTGAAAAACGATTTTTATAGGAAAGAAACTAGGACTTTAGTATCCTTTTGTTTAATAAGCGTAGGGAACCTCTTATGAAATCACATCTTATTTTCGCTCTTCTTTTTTGTTCATCATTTGCATATGCTGCCAACCCAAATGTGGTTTCATTACACAACTCTCAAGATGAAATTGAGAAGGTAGATTTACTTATCAACGCGACGCAAGAAAACCTTTCTCGCCTACAAGAACTGCGCGTACTGCTTATCGAATATAAAAAATCCGAGAACATTGCAGTCAATAAACCAAGCGACACCGACAACATTTTGAAATTAGTAAACCTTGCCAAAGCAATTCATGAAGACATTATAGATGGTGGCCTCGAAGACTATTTCACTCCGCAATTTATCGAAGAAATAAAGAAATTTTCTGAAATATCCGCAAAGAAACACATCCCACAAGCAAAATAGTTATGACACAAGTTCGCTATATCAACCGCCAAACAAAACAAATTGAAACCGAAGATGTATTTGGCGAGCAATTTATCCGGTTTTTATATGGAAATAGCGTCATCGGTAAAGCTGCTTTACATGGCCTTGCAAAATGGCCGCCAATGAGTTGGGCCTATGGCAAAATTCAAAGCCATAGCTCCTCAAAATCACGTGTACAGCCATTTATAGATCGCTTTGGTCTTGATATTTCTGAATTTCAAGATCCAGTAGACACCTACCAGTCTTTTAACGAATTTTTTATCCGTAAGCTAAAGCCATCAAGTAGGCCACTTGCCTCAGGCCCCGTAATGCCCGCCGACGGTCGCTATAAGTTTTATCAAACGCTGCAAGCCAACCAAATCATCAGCATCAAAAATAAGCCCTTTTGCCTCAAGACTGTGTTGCAAAATGACGAGCTTGCCAAACGCTATGAAGGGGGAAGTGCCGTCTTGGCAAGACTTTGCCCAACGGATTGTCATCGCTTTTACTTTCCATTTGATTGCACCCCCGGCCAATCAAAATTAATTCAAGGAAAGCTCTTTTCTGTAAGCCCAATAGCCACAAAAGACAATCCATGGATATGGGGCACAAACCGCCGCATGCTCACCATGCTTGATTCAAAAGAATTTGGCCAAGTAGCCTACCTAGAAATTGGCGCCACAAACGTAGGCAGCATCGTACAGACCTACACTCCAGGGCATTCCTATGCAAAAGGTGACGAAAAAGGCTATTTTGAATTTGGAGGATCAGCGCTCTTACTCCTCTTCGAAAAAAACCGAATCCAATTCGACGAAGATCTCATTGCCGCAACAGCCCAAGACCTCGAAATGCGCTGCCTAATCGGCCAATCCCTCGGCAAACCAGCACGATAAAAAAAGGCCTTAAAGGACTGGCCTAACGATATCGTTAGGCCAGTTCATTTAGATCGCGCCAGGTGATTAAGATTAGCTGACAACAAAGGACTATTTGAGTTATGAAAAGGAGATGGAACCGTTTGTCGTAGACAAAGCAACAGAAAAAGATATTGCCTACATGCTCTCACTTGCAGCTAAAGAAGGTTGGGCTCCTGGCCTTTTCGATGCAAAGCCCTTTTATGCCCAAGATCCTCACGGCTTTTTTATAGGCAAACTTAACGGCAAGCCGATAGGCTGTATCTCAAACGTCTGCTACGGCTCAGACTTTGCTTTTTTAGGTCTCTATATAGTTGAAAAAGCCTTTCGTAAACAAGGGTATGGCATGCGGTTATGGAACCATGCTATGGAGTATGCCAAGGGGCGCTCTATAGGACTCGACGGTGTGCTACAGCAGCAACACAACTACAAAAAATCTGGATTTAACCTCTCCTACAAAAACATACGTTACGAAATAAGGTCAAATTCTACCTTGTCGCCTGATACGCTGGCGCTTGATGCTGTAAGCTTTAGAGAGCTTTGTAGCTATGATGCCCATGTTTTTGGCATAAACCGCGAAAATTTTTTGCAACAGTGGATAGCTATGCCTAATCTCAAAGGAGCTCTTCTTTTAAAAGAAAAAATCATTCAAGGATATGGCGTGATTCGAGAGTGTAAAGATGTCTATAAAGTTGGGCCGCTTTTCGCAGAGAGTTTTACCGCTGCGTGCACAATCTTTGATAGTCTGCAAAGCTATGCAGGTGATACACCGATCTATCTTGATGTGGCCGAATGTAACCCTCTTGCGCTGCAACTTGCCCAGAAATATAGTGGCAAAAAGGTATTTGAAACAGCCAGGATGTACACAGGAACGACTCCAAGTGCGCCCCTCAATAAAACGTTTGGCATTACTTCATTTGAACTTGGGTAGGTAACTAACTGGGATGGAACGAATAGGCGTTTTAAAAAATCAAGTGAACAAAAAATTGCCCCCCTTGATTTTGCAGAGAGATCAAGGTGTTCCAGAGTGCTTTTTGCGCTTTAGCTTTTTTGCGATTTTGCGTTGAATCATCCTTCCAGTATACGTTCCCGAGTCCTCAAATATG
>JAJFUY010000222.1 GCA_021372185.1 Chlamydiales bacterium
TGCCAGAGATGTCAGAGGCTGATTTTGACGCCTACTACCATGAAAAAATGCAAGCCATGGAAGTGCGCCATGAGCTAAAAGATCGTATGGTAAATGAAGGCTTTTCTGGCGGTGAAAAAAAACGTAACGAAATCCTCCAGATGGCTATCTTGCAGCCCTCAATGGCCATACTTGACGAAACTGACTCAGGCCTTGATATTGACGCTATGCGCATTGTTGCCAAGGGCGTAAATAGCCTCATGGCACCTGATAAAGCCCTTTTAATGATTACTCACTATCAGCGTCTACTAGATTATATTAAGCCAGATTTTGTACATGTATGTATCGATGGTAAAATTGTACTTTCTGGAGGTCCTGAGCTTGCTTTAGAGCTAGAATCAAAGGGCTATGATTGGCTTGTAAAATCTCCAGAGGATGTCCTATGACATCTACAAGTTGTATACAGCCTTTTTTTGCCTCGTTTGAGCAAAATTTTTCTGATGAGAGCGACACTATAAAAGCACTTCGCAAAAAGTGCTGGCAGCGCTTTTTTGATATGGGACTGCCAACAAAAAAGCATGAAGACTTTCAGTTTATGAAGCTTGAAGAGCTGCCAAATAAGACATTTGGCCAAGCGCCTAAAGTATCTCCTGAAATAGAGCCTGCCACTGGCCCTCGCATTGTCTTTGTAAATGGCTACTTTATGCAAGAGATGAGTGTGCTACCAAAAGGCGTTATCTGCACACCTCTTAAAACAGCCTTTAAAAGCTATTCTGTGCTCTTAGCCAATCGCTACAACAAACATGTACTAGATGATCATGACCCCTTTGCGATGCTCAATGCTGCCTGCGCCTATGATGGAGCGTTTTTATACCTGCCGCCAAAACTTATAAGTTCTATAGAAGTTCTATCAGTTATAGATGCAGATCATAGCTGGATTATGCCGCGCCTACAGGTGTTTGTAAGCAAGTTTGCAGAGGTTGAATTTGTAGCAAGAACTGTCCATCTACAAGGATCGGAAAATTTTTATAACGCCTCTTTTGATTTTGAGATTGATGATGAAGCTAAGGTAAATCTTACTCACGCGGATTTAGCCACAAATTCTACGCATGGCTATCGCTTTGATGCCTTCAGAGCCACGCTTAAACGAAATAGCCGCTTTACAGCGATACAGCTTACAGATTCAGAAAAAAGCCGCCGCGACTGGCGTATTATCTTAGCAGGAGAAGCTGCAGAGGCAGATTTGAGCGGTCTATGGTTTTTAGATAGCAACAAAGAAACGCATACAAACGTATCTATTGAGCACCAAGAACCTTATACAAGGTCACTTCAACTCTTTAAGGGCGTACTTGATAATGAATCACTGTCTAGTTTTCAGGGCAAAATTTTGGTACGTAAAAAAGCGCAAAAAACTCAAGCCTATCAGCTGAATAACAATCTGCTTTTAAGTGATAAAGCGAGTGCTAACAGTAAACCTAATTTAGAAATTTTTGCAGACGACGTAAAAGCCTCTCACGGTGCCACAACAGGCCAGCTTGATACTGAACAGCTCTTTTATTTAAAGACTCGCGGTATGGATATATCTTTGGCTCGAGGCCTACTTATCCGCGGCTTTTGTGAAGAGGTGATTGCTAAAGTTACAAATGAGGCAATACGTCATGAAGCAGAAGCTCATCTGAAAGCGCGCTATAACATAGTGGTTGGCACATGAATGAGGCGATAAGAAAAGAATTCCCTATGCTAGCCACAAAAGTACACAACCACCCGTTTGTGTACCTAGATAATGCTGCCACAAGCCAAAAGCCACAAAGTGTCATCGATGTCATAAGCCACTTTTATGCGCATGATTATGGCACAGTGCATAGGTCAATCTATTCTACCGCTATTAGAGCAGGTGATGCTTACCAAGATAGCCGCAAAACCGTGCGAGATTTTTTGAATGCCAAAACTGAAGATGAGATTATCTTTACGCGCGGGACAACCGAAGCCGTAAATTTAGTAGCCTCATCATTTGGCAAGGCCAATATATTTGAAGGCGATGAAATCATCATCACCGAGATGGAGCACCATTCAAATATCGTGCCCTGGCAGATGTGTGCAGATGAGAGAAAGGCTCGTCTTTTAGTTGTTCCCTTTTTTGATAATGGCCAGCTTGATCTAGATGCCTTTAAAAGCATGCTCAGCGACAAAACAAAGATCGTGGCCGTCACGCACCTCTCTAACGTGCTAGGCACAGTCAACCCGATAAAAGAGATAGTAGAACTTGCCCACGCCTACGGTGCCAAGGTGCTAGTAGATGGTGCACAAAGTGCCCCACACATG
>JAJFUY010000226.1 GCA_021372185.1 Chlamydiales bacterium
ACTAGGAGAATAAAGTGTAGCGGCAGTCGGATTCGAACCAACGACACCCAGATTATGATTCTGGTGCTCTAACCAACTGAGCTATGCCGCTAAAGAAAGATGGCCTTGGTTTTAACACCAAGGCCTGTACTATAAATAGCGGGGGAAGGATTCGAACCTCCGACCTTTGGGTTATGAGCCCAACGAGCTAACCCCTGCTCCACCCTGCGGTAGTTATGCCTATATATTAGCCTGAAGTGATAGTTTATTACAAGCGAAAGAATTGGGGTGCGAGTAAGTAAAGTTCGTCACGGGTGCGATTTGTGGCGCCTTTTAGTGCTGCAACCATGGTGAGGGCGCATTTGCCAAGATTTATGCTTAAGGTTGGATCTGTTAAAAGTTGCTCAACACTCGAGCCAATTTCATTAGGTTGTACTTGCAAAATGGCTTTGTAGTAGTTTGCGCACTCTATAAGTTGGGGCTGAGAGTGCATGTGAGGGCCGCATATCACAGGAATTCCAAAGGCTTGAGGCTCCATGATGTTGTGTCCGCCTACTTTGTCAGTAAAGCTACCGGCTACTAGGGCAATATCTGCTAGCTGGTAGCATTTACGTAAAACGCCCATGGCGTCTATCAGATATACTTGAGGATGAGGGTTTTGAGTGCCTTTTGTCCACGTTCCATAAGAGAGGCCAAACTTTTGTATGAGGGCAGCTACCTGTTCAAAGCGCTCAGGGTGTCTTGGAGCAATAACTATTTTTAATTGAGGGAATTTGGCAATTACGGGGGTGAGCTGAGATAGAATTAAGTCTTCTTCTGGCTCATGTGTAGAGCCCACTACTAGTACTTTATCACCAGGTGATAGGTGCAATCTTGTGCGAAGTTCTAGAACATCATCATCTGGTATAGGTGTTGGCAGAGAATCTACTTTGAGGTTACCTGTAATGGCAATTTTAGAGGCGGGAACGCCAATATGTAAGAAGCGGGCTTTATAGAGGTCACTTTGTACACATAAAAAGTCGACAAGGGCAAAAAGTCGAGCTGTAAGGCCTTTAAAGTGGGCAAATGTTCTTTCAGACGAGCTAGAAAGCTTTCCATTTACCACTACAGTAACAGCGCCGTGGCGTTTTGATTCTTTTAAAAAGCGGTACCAAAAGTCCCCTTCACAGAGTATCACCAAATCTGGCTGGCATTTTTTTAAAACACTTTTTACACAGAAGTAGAAATCAAAAGGTAAATATACGTGATGATCTGCTGTAGTGATTGTTTTTTTAGCCTCTGCGTGGCCAGTTTCTGAGACGGATGAGATGACGATTGTGGCATTAGGTATTTCTGCTTGTAGGCGCTTAATGAGCGGGTTTGCTGCATGGCACTCCCCTACAGATACAGCGTGCACCCAAATGATAGGGCCATTATTTTTGCGTGTAACAGCTGGAAATCCTACTCCAAAACGTTTTATAAAATTTGTTTTATGCTTGCCGTAGCGAATGCATTCATAGAGTGCTTTTGGTAAAGCTGCAAAAAAGAGTAAAATTACCCCTAATTCATAGAGTGCTGAAAACCACATATATCTCCTACGATTAATAGAAGAGTTTACGGGAAAACCTGTTTGCCTGCAATAAAGGTTCTGCAGCATGAGCCTGATTCATCAAGTATGGTAAGATCTGCGTCAAATCCTTCTAACAGCTCCCCCTTACATGGTAAGCCCAAAAGCTTGGCAGGTTTTCGTGTAGCGCAATCTATAGCATAATGAAAGCTGCAGCCAGTAATCTTATACAAGAGGTTTACAGCATCAAGCAGCGTGCAGTTGGATCCGGCAAGTGTTAATGTGCCGGTAATCACCTTTTTATTGCCCTGTACATCAAGTTTATGCCCTGCAAGTGTTCTTGCGCTAGAATCACTTACCAAAACTAAGCCCTCTTGAAAGGCATTATAGGCCATAGCTATTGTGTCAGGGTGTAAGTGCACGCCATCAACAATGAGTGAATACCATAAGTTTTTTTGGCCAAGTACGTAGCCAATTATTCCGGGAGATCTTTGGTGAAAGGCCTGCATGGCATTAAAGAGGTGCGTAGCAAGTGTGGCGCCATGAAGTTTGGCGTTATGAATGTCTTCTAACCCAGCTTCTGTGTGCCCACAAGCCACGACAATGTTTTTTGATGTAAGAAGCTCTATAAATTCCATGGCGTGGAGGCATTCTGGAGCAAGCGTGACCATTTTTACGCTGCTGTTTAGGGTTTCTTTCCAAAAGTCAACAGCACACTCTTCCATAATGGCATTGAGAGGATGCGCTCCCCTTCTTTTGTGGTTTAAGTGTGGGCCTTCAAGATGTAGCCCCAAGCAAGTAGATTTATGGCGTTCAAAGTCATGCAGAATTTCTTTATAGCGACGAAGAGGTTGGCTTACAATTGTAGCTAAAAAACTAGTCACGCCAGTTTCAGCAAGCGCTAAACAGGCCTCAGGCAGCGTGGTTAGGCTTGTCGTAAAGTCATGACCTGCTATGCCATTTACCTGAAGGTCTATAAGGCCAGGACAAAGAAAAAAGCCTTGGCAGTCATAGGTCTTTTCTACGGCACAAGGAGCCACAATTTTGCCGTCATCGACATATAATTCGCCGGTAACAAACCCTTGAGGTTGAAAAATTTGAGCGTTAATAAATCGTATTGCCATATAAACGACATACCAAAAAAGTCATTTCTTCAGATACATTGATTTTAATGAGGTATAACTATGACTACAATTTGCCCTAACAGCACTCTTCTTAGAAAAATGCCTGATTCCCTCTTCAATATAGCTGAGAAGGTGATTCAAGGTGTCCGATTAGATTTTGATGATGCCCTTGTATTACTGAATTCTGAGCATACAGAGGCAGTGCGCATCTTGGCAGATTATAGACGGCAAGAAAAGTTAGGTGATGTTGTCTACTACGCCTCAACGCTCTACATTCACCCCACAAACCTCTGTGAGCTTAGTTGCCCCATGTGTTCTTTTTATGCCAAACCTGGCTGGAAGAACGCTTGGTTTACAACCCCTGAGCAGAT
>JAJFUY010000347.1 GCA_021372185.1 Chlamydiales bacterium
TCAAAGGTACATCGTATAAGAGCCAAACTCTTGTCCGACTCATTGTTACCTCCTGGCATAGCACCACTTTCATGGAAGCCATTGATGCCGCCAATAGTATACAGGCTGTCAAAGTGACAGTCGGTGAATGTAAAGCCATCATTTGATCCGCCAAGATAGCAGCAATTGGTAGCTGTATTAGGAAATGTGCATGAATGTCCGCTGCAGTCACAGTTATTCCAATTAAAATCCTTGTTATTTGAGCCCAATAGGCCATAGGAGAGAAAAGTCGGTCCTCCTTGGATTACATCAGTAAATTCACCTGCAGTTCCCGGGCGGGGATATTGTGCGGCATTAAACGTGCTGTTGCTAATTACTGCATTTTGGTTTACAAAATCAAAAGCTGTGCCACTGCCGATGCCAAATATGGCATTTGTAGGAAAGAGACCGACATAGGCGGGTGAGCTTGTGCGGCCTGGATCATCTGACCAAGTGAAATCAAAATGGCAGTTATCGATTTCGATATTAGAAATACTTGTGAATAATACACCGAGTACAAAGCTATCTAGACATGACACATTTTTAAGTGTCAGGTCTTTGATGCGATTAGGGGCCTTCCTAGTTGTGCTGTCAGCAAAAAATACCGGTCCGAGACCACCAAAGCCTGTATTTGTATTAAGTACATTATCACCATTATAGTATTCACCAATACAGAGCCCTGCAACGGTAAATGGCGCTCCAAATCCACTCACGAACGGTGCATGCGGCATGTATTCAAAGCCGTACACTGTTGGACGAATAGCCTTGGAGGCAAGTTTGCCTGTGTCCCTGATGGTTACATTTTCTATGCGGATATCTTCTGTATGCGCAAAGACGCGAATGCCAAACATAGAAAAGTCTGAGATGATGGCGTTGTCGCCTGTGATGTAGACCGATTTTTGGCCAACTGCATTAATATCTGGGTCGTTTGGCAATGGGTTTGGAACCAAGATGCCGATGCAGTAAGGAACCTGCTCTGAAGGGTTTGCCGGCACAAACTGGCTTATGTGCGAGGTGCCAAGATCAAGGTGCACGTTAGAGGCCGTAATTGTGATGGCCGCCTGAACTGCATTTTGATTAGTTGGATAAGGGTCATTTGGTGAGTTTGGCGAAAGGCTTGGATCAAACACGAGATCACAGGCTACTTTGTAGGTGCCAGGCTCAGAAATTACGTAGGGCAAAGAGTCAATAACAGTCACGCAGTCAAACTGCTCGACAATTCTTTCTATATTTTGGTCTATCTCTAGAGATTCGTTAACAACGTTAAGGATCTCTTGATCTATTGCCAAATCAGCTTGAGTGGTTTGGTTGATTTGGTTGACGATGTTTAGGGTTTGCTGGTCAACTATCAAATCTAGCTTAGTCGTTTGATCAATTTGATCCAAACGCGAGAGCGTTTTTTTGCAGCATTTTTTCTGCTTATCGCTGCAATCTGACGACGACGATGAATCTTTATGGCGCTTTGCAGCCATTAGTGGCTGCTGCATACCTACAAGAGCCGTTAGCAGGCACATGCTGCTAATGAAAAACGATTTTATCTTCATGAAAAATCTCCTTATGTTTGGTTTTCGATCAAACACTAATTCATTTTTTTTTTTTTGCAAAGTGAAAATTTAACAAAACAGAATTTCTTGAACAGGCCGTTTTTCCGTCGAATCCATTTTTGTCTAAATTTGATCTGTTGACGAATGAATTGGGATGGGGTAGATTGGGAAGCACATTATTACTTACAAGGTGTTTTTTATGACAAACTTGCTTGCTCAAAATATTCCTGCTCGTACGGTTTCGGAGACATTTGCTCAAACGGTTGCAAAATTTGGCGATATGTTTGCTATTCGTCATACGGTGCCAAAACTTGAGGCGTCACCTGCTGCCAAACTATTTACCGATACTTTTGAACAGGTTTATTATACATGGCAAGATTATAACAACAGCGCCCGTGCGTTTGCCAAAGCGCTCATTCACTACAAGGTAAAGCCGCAAAATGCTGTGACTATTCAAGGTTCAAATTCTCCTCGGTGGCTCTTTGCTAACATGGGCACCATTTTAGCAGGAGGTATTTCTGCTGGCGTCTATCCTACAAATAATGCAGAGACAAGCAAGCACGTAGCTGCATCAAGCGAGGCTAAAATTGTCGTTGTAGAAGATGAAAGCCAGCTTAAAAAATATGCCAAGATGCAAAAGACTGCGGTAAAATGCTTTGTTGTCATGAACAAGATTGTAGATAAAAAGAGCAAAGAAGATCTTCCGGCACCGGTTATTACCTGGGATAAATTTATCAAGAAGGGTAAAGATGTTAAAGATGAAAAGCTTGATAAGAGAATAAGAAAACAAACTGCTGACAAAGTATGCGCCCTTATCTACACTAGCGGCACAACAGGTATGCCAAAGGCGGCAGCCCTCACTCACGATAACCTCACCTGGACAGCAGCAAAAGCTGGGGACACGTTTTCTTTAGACGAAACACACCAAGGCCTAAGTTATTTGCCGCTTAGTCACATAGCATCTCAGCAGCTAGATTGCATAGCTCCCATTACCTATGGCTATGCAGTTGATATCGCTCCAAGCTCGGCTCTTAAAGGCAACAACCTCATCCAGCATATCGCGCATGCAGGCCCTACCTATTTTCTGGCTGTACCAAGAGTATGGGAGAAATTTAAAGAGGGGATGGATGCTAAATTGAATGCAGCTCCTTGGCATAGACGTATGCTCTTTATGGTAGCTACGCATCTTAGTTTGAAAGCGGTCAATGCTTTACAGCGAATCGAGGCAAAAGAGCCAACAGCCGTTGGCATGTTTGATAAGCTAGTAAAAAAAATAAGTACTTTTGTTTTGAATGTATTTGAAAAGTCTTTATTTTCTCCAATAAAAAAGGCACTTGGCTTAAGTAACTGTAAGCATGCAGCAAGTGGTGCTGGTGCCCTTGACCCCAAAGTAGCAGACTTTTTTAAGAGCATGAACATCCGCATTATAGATGTGTATGGCATGAGTGAGTCAAGTGGCCCTGCCACTATTGCAAGTAGCCCAAATGCGCCCCGTGGCTCATCAGGAACGCCGCTTGTAGGTACTGAGGTGATCATTGCAGATCCTAATGCCGAAGGTGAGGGCGAAATTCGCCTAAAAGGCCGTCACATCTTCAAAGAATACTGGAATAACCATCAAGCCACAAAAGAAACATTTGATGAAAATGGGTATTTACGTACCGGCGATTTAGGCAAGCTAGATGCTGACGGCAACCTCTTTATTACAGGCAGAATAAAAGAGCTCATCAAAACCTCAGGCGGCGAAAACATCCCACCTGTACGCATCGAACAAAAGATCCAAGAGATGCTCCCAGAAATTTCAAACGCAGTAGTAATAGGTGATAAGAAAAACTACTTAACATGCCTTCTCACCCTAAAGACAAAATTAGGCGCAGGTGATGTGCCAACTAATGTCTTAACACCAGAAGTACAGGCCAAATTTGTGCAACTCGGATCAAGTGCTAAAACTGTAGAAGAGGCAATAACGTGTGAGCTTGTACAAAAGTACATTAAAGCTGGCATAGAAAAAGCCAACAAGCAGGCAGACTCTCAAGCTCAAAACGTGCAGAAGTTTACGGTATTGGCAGAGGACTTCACAGTAGCCAACGGCATGATGACCTCAACACTAAAGCTCCGCCGACAAGAAATCACCAAAAAGTACGCCGAGCAAATCGATAGCATGTATAGAGGAGCATAGATCTGGCAGGATAATCAAAACACTTCAACGATAAAAACGATATAACGATAAGAACGATAAAATACAAAAAAAATATATGTTTTTTGTATTATCGTTTTTATCGTTATATCATTTTATCGTTTATTGTCTTTGGTATTATTCTTCTAGCATTGCGAATCAAGCAAATTTGACCACGACATGCTTGATGTTTTTATCTGGCATGTCTTTTAACCAGTAGTAGTAAAGCACATGCACTCGTCCATCACTTGATTGTAAAAGTGAGGCTTGTGCAAATTCGCCTTTTTCATTTTCTAAAACAAGGGCTGTTTCCCACGTTTTTCCATTATCATACGATCTGTACAGTACAAGCGATGAGCGATCAGTAAAGCTTGGATTTGCAGCCATGAGTAGGCGGCCATTTTGTAACCTAATTACGTCGATCCCTGAATCAGGATTTGGTATGTTGGTGTCTAGTGCGGGCGTTATTTCAAGTGTGTCCGGATTAAAGTTAGCAAGCATCACATGACGTGTGGCGCTCTCTTTTTGCCTGTTACGTAGGTAAATATGATACGTTCCATCTTCTGCTGGCACGATACAGGGCTCCGTCATGTTACTTGAACCATCTTCCCTTAGTATAGGGCCAAGTATTTGCCACGTAGTTCCGGCATCGTTTGTGTATTCAAGGCGTGACTTGCCATCTTTTACAGAGGGGACAAGCCAGGTTTTATCATCTATAATGTAAGGAGCAGTTTTTGCAGGGCCCGTAAAGCCTTCGGGCAGGGTTTTGAGGTTTGTCCAAGTGAGGCCGTTATCAGCTGATTCTAAAGTCTGGTAGATAAACTCACGAACGCCAAATTTTTCTTTTTGTGGTTCAGGAACTATTGGCAGAAATTTTCTAAAATTAACTTTTACTTTACCTGATGGCATAACAATGAGTACGGGGTTCCAGATATGATAGCCTTCTTCACTGTAGATACATTCCGGTTTACTCCATACACCATCTTTATAGCGTGCAAGCCATAATGCTGTTTCTTCCTGTTCATTGCCGCTAAATTCTTGGCCACCATACCACACTGCAAGAATGGTGCCGTCTACGGCTTGACAAAGACTTCCAGGCTTGCAACTAGTTTGGGCAACACCATGCCACAATAGATTTGATTGGGTAATGGTAATAGGTGGAACACGCCTTTCAACAACGTGAACAATTTCTTGAGGAGGAGGCAAATCTATTGTCATAAAAAACTCTTTGTTGTTGATAGTATACCAAAAATTGAGTAAAATCTCAGCTCTTTTTAGGGGTTATATATGAGTTTTCAAGTAGGTTGTGTTATTGCTACCACGGTTGTGGGCGTTGCATGTTTTCAAAGCTATACTCGCAGACCATCGAATTTGACATCTCTCAATATGAGAGTGCAGCACGCACAAACCCGAGTATTAAATAGAGAACATGTCGGATCTTTGAGTATTCCACGTCAGCCTATGTCTTCCATAACAAAACGTCACCAATAGCATTATGAGCTGGTATAAAGACGGATTACACTTTACCTGCACAGAATGTGGCAAGTGCTGCACCGGCAGCGGTGGCCGCGTGTGGGTATCTGAGGATGAAGCACAAGATATAGCCCACCACCTAAACATTTCTGTAAAAGATTTTAAACAAAGATATACGCGTATACGTGAAGGCCGCCTCTGCCTTGCCGAAAAAAAATCTGAGGATAATCCGTGCATATTTCTACAAAATAAGCGCTGCCAAATTTATCCAGCCCGCCCCAAGCAGTGCCGCACCTATCCCTGGTGGCCCGAAAACCTCAACACCCCAGAAAGCTGGCAAACCTGTGCCAATGTGTGTGAAGGCATCAACAAAGACGCCGCCCTCGTCCCCCACAGCGAAATCGTCAAATTCACCCTTTCCTAAAAAAGAACATTTTCCTAAAAGTAGTTATAAAAGGATGTTTTAGAGTCCGGAGGACGACTGAGAAAAGCCCACCGTGACTGCAAGGAACGGTGGGAAAAGGCAAAAAAGCATCAGAGCCCGGTTTAGGGCGATTCAATCTCATGATTCAATCGCCCTAAACCGGGCTCCATGGAACTTTATACCCATTCCCACCGTTCCCTGCGGTCACGGTGGGCTTTTCTCAGTCGTCCTCCGGACTCTAATGCAAAAATGAATTTTTCTCGGGGTGGGAAAGATGATCTATCTGTAATTTTGAAACTGGAAAAATTGTTGGTTTGTAGATACACTACATGACAACAAAAGGTGATTTATGAAACTTACTGCACAAGTAATACAAAATGCCATCACCCACGCTATGCAAATACGTCCTAAGGTGGGTGGGTTTCCTTATTTAGCAGAAGCCCTCAGGCAAATAGACGTCCAGCATAATTACTGGCATCTACCAGCATGTACAAGTATTTACGCAAATGACGCAGGCGCAATCGTCCAACAAAATGCGCCTCTTTTTGACGGCATGCAAGATGTCCCTAGCTTTAATCAAGAGGCCCTCATCGCTGCCTTAAGAAAAGACCAAGCCGGCAATTCAACATTCCCAGAATTTCTCTTAGCTGCCTGGCAAGCTGGAGTAATACGATACACGGTAGATTTTAACGAAAGATGCGTAACCTATTATGGAAATAATGCAGAAAGCTATGTTGAAGCTTATCCCCAGGTGAAAGCCTAAGCGGCACGGATAAGGTCCTGGTTTACATATTTTCGTAAAACCGGTCCGAGGCTGGATTCTGTTACTAGATCTACCTTACGGTTTAAAAGATCTTCGAGAAAAAACTTCAAATCCATGTATAAATCAAAAGTTGCAGGAGATGAAAAGTTTACAAGTATGTCTATGTCGCTATCAATGGTTTCTTCGTCACGCGCAACTGAGCCAAATAGAAACATAGATTGAACATGATATTTGGTAAGATCACTCTTATGATTTTTGATAATTTCAAGAACTGTATTTTTAATCATGCTCTTTTCCTGCTGCCTAAAGCTTAAGTTACCAGGTTTGGAAATATTTGACTAGTTATCAAGAGCAAGTTCTGAAAAAAAGCCCAATGACTTTGATAATCATTGGGCTTAAGCTACTGTTAGAATATAAGACGGACGGCAAGATAGGCTAAAGGGGCAAGGGATGTGACAAATGTTGCGGTAGGGACATAGCGGTGCAGGTTTTCGACTGTTTCTGGTTTATAGCCAGCAAGGATGAGGTCATAACCTTCTGTTCGTGTTGTGTCAGTTCTTTTACTTACCCAGCAGGCCGCGCCATAGCCGGCACCGGCAACGGCAAAGGCGGCTGCTGCCACGCCAGAGGCTTTAAGTGCGCTTGTGGCAAGTTCCTTGCCGTGAGAGGCAGTTGATTCTACGAGGCTCCACGCATAAGGGGCTATGAGTTTACCGGCTACAAATGAGGCTAGGCCTCCTGCGGCACCTTTAACTACTGATTCGCCTAATGCATATGACATATATACCTCTTTGTTTAAAAATATAATTATATGTCAAAGGAGGGTTTTTGTCAATTTTGTTTCGACAAACAACTTATTCGCGTGAAAGAGATTGGGGGTTTAGTGTGTCGACTGAGCCTACTAATTCTCTTAGGGCGTCTAGGCCTGTTTTTAAGTTTTGCATGAGAGGGGCTTGACGAGGTTCGTCCTGTGGGCCTTTTGCTACAGAGCTTTTCTTTTTTGCAATAGATTCAATAGAAGCTAGTAATCATAACACTTTGGGTAGAATTTGGAATATTTTTCTTCTAGTTTGTCAGGGTCCCATAAAGGGGCGTTCGCTTCGATTGTGAAGGGGTGTCTGTATTTTTCAGTTGTGTTGATAATGTTTTGTAGCTCGTGTTCGTGGGCAATAGGTACTTTTGCTACTTGAAGCTGCTGAAAAATTTTTTGCAATTCAAGCATTGGGTTAGAGCAGGTGTTTTCTTGCATGCTGATGTTAATAACTAAAAGGTCAGTCAATCGTTGCCCAAGACAGAGAGGCTTTAGGTGAAGATAGACTAAAGATTCTAAAGGGAATAGGTAGTTTCCAATAATTCTTTGCATCTTTAAAGCATCATAAAGTACCAATGCATCAGCTAGAAGTGGATACATGGCGCAAGTTACTGATCTAAGGGTTGGCCGAAACCAGGGCTCTAACAGGGATTTTATTGGTTCTATATCATCGTTTGGGGCAAGGGCTTGAAGGGCTAGATTTACTTTGTGCTTGATAGATGAGGGAATTGGAAGATCTTTTGCATGATTGATTATTTTAAAAAGTGCCCTCCATGAGGCGGCATCATGATTAGACTTAAATTCCTTACAGATACGTAGATACTCTAACCGAGTAACTAGCCGAGTCTTTATCATTTCATACGCATAGAATGTAGTTCGTGGAGTTAACGATTGAATGATACTTTTTTTAGAAATTTCTAATTCTGCTACCCTTTCAGGTGTTAAAATGGCAGAAAATTCAGTGTTTTTTTCTAGCTCTTCGCAAAGTGTATCAAGAGGGATTTTATGCCATTTGGGATAACAATGAAATCTGCCTGATTCTAGTTTTTCTAAAACGTCAAGGCAGATGTCTTTTATTTTTTGGGCAGGTGCTGTGCCCAAAACATCATGAAGTTTTTTGTAAAATAAATGAGGTTTTTTGTAGAGCCAAGAAGAAATGTCTTGTATTGCATGAATATTCATTAAAGCGTCAATAAGCTTGTCAGATAGTGGATCATGCGCTGACTTCATGGTAACAACGCAGGACTGAAGTGGTATTAAGTGAAGTTTAGAATATTTTTTAAGGTTCTTGCCCGTGTTTGCAATCATTGACACAACATGGTTTGAAGAGGCGAGGGATAGTTCGTTATCAAAAAAAACCACTTCCCATGGGAGCTCTTGTGCGAAAGCATACATGGCACTGCAGGTTACTGAGACATATTCTTTGTCGGTGAGCATGCGGTGAAGGTGCGTGCAAAAATCTATTCTTTGTTTTTGAGTCATTGATTGAAATTCAATATAGCCAGGGTGTGATTTTGCAATGCGAACACCAAAATTTGCTCTATGATGATCAAGTGGTTGCAGGGCCAGCATGGCATGCAGGCTTTTTTGGGCTTCAAAGTCGAGCTTTCGTATGATGTGTTCTTGTAGTGCGGGGATATGACTTATATCAAAAAATGTGACAAAGCCTTCATAGTTTGATACGGAAATTTTTTTATTTTCTATACCAGGAAAGAGCGTCTTTAAAATCAGCGGCTCGTCAGCTTCAGCTGGTTTCCATGCGGGAATGCATGCATCACTTAAAGAAATGCCCATAAGTTTTTCGGTCAACGCTTCAATATCTTGGTTATGTGCAGGACGTGCACGCACGACAACGCCAATTTCTGGCAAAATGACAGCTTTATCTTTTGTGAGGGGACTAGTAGTACTTGCTACGACCTGGGCCCAGTTTTGTTTAAGACTTTGAACGCTTTGGAAGGCGCGAGCTTTTTGGCTGCATTGTAAGGCAATAGGCTTAAAAGAGCGCGTACATGGATTTTGAACAAGACGTGAAGCGGTTTCAATTCTCAAGAAAGGGAGTTCTAGCTCACGAATTAAGATCTTTACCTTATTTTTTAAGGCGCAGTCCGGCAAGCGATCTACTCTTTTAGCTAAAGCTTTATGCCACAGTGTAAGAGTGTGTGCATCGGTATTAGGCTGTAGCGGAGAAACAGAAAAGACAGCCACCTGGCAGCAGGCCTTGATTAGGGACGAACGCACCTTTTTGTCTTCTTGCTCACCAATTAACCAAATATTTTTGTTAAATAATTGGATGGAGGCATTTTGCATAGAAGTAAGCATCTGCTGAGATAGAGCCTTGCGAAAAAAACGAGATAGACTGTCCCATCTAAAAAGCCTATTTTCAGGAAATGTCTTTTCAATATGAGTATTGATATTTGTAAAAACAGTATTTAATAATGAGGGATGGATATTATTCATGAATTTTTCGTAATTAGGCAAAAACTATATATGAACAAATCATTTACGAAAATAAAAAGAGATAGATCGACCTGGCTCGAATTTTTTTATGGGTTTTTTTGGGGTGAGGGGGTATTGTTGTTGGTATTATGATATACATTACAACAGAGCGGTTGCTTTTGCGCCAATGGCGTCAAAGTGATTTAGAGCCATTTGCCAAGCTGAATGCAGATCCGAGAGTTCGGGAGTTTTTTCCTTCTGTGCAAACGCGGGAGCAAAGCGATAATTCTGCTAAAATACTTTTAGAGAATATTGCAAAATATGGCTATGGGCTTTGGGCGGTTTCGCTTAAAGACACCGATGAGTTTATTGGCTTTATTGGTATACAAGATATACCATTTGAGAGCCATTTTACGCCCGCGGTTGAAATTGGCTGGAGGCTGTCTCATGAATATTGGGGTAAGGGGTATGCAACGGAAGGTGCGAAGGCTGTTTTAGAGTATGCCTTTAACGAACTTCATATGCCTGAAATTGTTGCACTGACATCTATTCACAACAAACCTTCACAAAATGTTATGCAGAAAATTGGCATGCACCATGATCCCAAAGATGACTTTGACCATCCTCGTGTAGAAGATGGCCATTGGCTAAAGAGGCATGTGCTTTACAGAATGTCCTGTGATGAGTGGAAAAAACCTCATAGCGCGTCGAATTGAAAATCTTCAAATTCCAATAAGGGCTTAGAGTTATAAAATGTGCAGAGGGCATCACGGAATGTTTTTGCGCGGGAGGGTAGGCCTTTTTCGCAGTATACTTTTACTTGGTTGTACACTGCTTGTTTAAAGCTGAGCGTGTCATTGGGGCTGCCGTTGAGGTTGTCAATGCTTACAAAAAAGGGGCTTTTTGCGGCCTTTGATAATATCCATTCCATGGCCTGCGGTTTTACCTCTACACTTTGAAAGAGTGCTTGCTGTTCGCTTGTGCGGCCATCAGGCTCGTACCAATAGCCAAAATCTTCTAATTTTCTCCGCTCAGGGCCCGCTATAAGCCAGTGAGAACATTCGTGAAGGGCGCTTGCAAAGTAGCCATGGGCAAAGATCAGTATATTATGAGGCTGGTTTGGGCCTTCTGGCAGGTATAACGGCTCATCAGCACCTTTTACAAGCTGGGTGTTGTATTTGGCAAAAAAACAGTCGTGAAAAATGGCTATTAAATCCTGGTACTGATGCATCTTTATCCTCAGGTAGGCTGAGAGTATAGATACTTCATATTTTATAACACAATTTGAATTAATATCTATATGGTTATATAATTAAGGGGTGGAGCAAGGAGGGCTTATGAATACAATAAAAAATCGTTGGCTTATGATAATAGGTCTTTTTGTAGCCGTTGTAGTAAATCCTCTCTATATGAGCGGACTTGCAGCTAATCAATGCCCTATTACCTTGGTAGGTCATGGTCACCATGGTCATCATGGCCACCACGGTGATCGTCATGGCGGCTGGGGTGAGAGCGGCCATGGCCATGGACATCATGAAGGCGGCGGACATCATGGTGGACACGGAGGTGGACACCACCATTAGAATTGACATCATATGAGTTAAAGGCTCAAAATTTGCCAAAAATGAGGAATTATATGGCAAATTTTGGGTTTTTTTTGTGTTTTTGCCTGCTTTTGGGCAATTTGCAAGCCGAAATGAGTTTAGACGAAAAAATTGGCCAGCTTTTCATGCTTCCAGGCTATCTAGATGCTGATTTTGCCACAAAAGAAGAGGGTCAGGAGGCCGCAAATCTACAAAAGTATGTCACAGAGTATGGTATAGGTGGGGTATGCTTTGTAGGCCCAAGTAACTCGAGTAGGCAAGTAACCTACATAAATACCCTGCAACAAAGTGCCAAATATCCTCTCTTAATAGCGCAGGATTTTGAATGGGGATTATCGATGCGCATGAAGGATGGCATGCGATTTCCCAAGAATAGCACACTAGGAGCCTGTTCTGACACAAGCCTTATTTATGCCATGGGTAAAGAAATAGGTCGCCAGGCAAAGCTTGTGGGCGTGCACATGAACTTAAGCCCTGTTCTAGATGTAAATACAGAACCAGATAATTTAGTAATAAACGTGCGCTCATTTGGGGCAACAAAAGAGATTGTAGCCACACACGGGGTTGCGATAATTCAGGGCCTACAGGATGCGGGTATTATGGCCTCAGCCAAGCACTTTCCGGGCTTAGGAGACATTGTGATCGACCCTCATCTTGGTTTACCAAAGGTTACACATGATGTAGATCGTTTAGAGACAGTAGAGTTTTACCCCTTCAGACAAGCAATTAAAGCCAATGTATTGTCTATCCAGACAGACCATGTGTTAGTCCCTGCAATAGAAAACGTACCTTCAAGCTTATCGCCAAAGATTGTGCAAGGCATACTTAAAGACAAAATGGGCTTTAAGGGGCTTGTCATAAGTGGCGCCCTTCGCATGAAAGCCCTTGTAGACTCTATTGACCAAGAAGAGATAGCTGTGAGGGCGTTTTTGGCAGGCAGCGATATGCTCTTGATGCCATATGATTTTCCCCGAGCGCATGCTGCCATCAAACGTGCGGTACTTGACGGCGTGATAGCGCTAGAAGATATTGATGCGCGGGTGGAAAAGATTCTAAAGCTAAAAGAGCAGTTCTGTAAAAGACAAGAGCTTATGGTTCCAAAGTATGAAGAGCTCCATACGCAAGATGCTGCAATGCTCAAGCAAAAAATCTATGAGTCATGTGTATCAGTTGTGCGCAATAATGGCCTATTGCCTTTAGAGAAAAGTGATTCAATATGCTACCTACAAATAGGTGAGGGGCCGGTAGGGTTTTATGAGGCATTAAAATGCCAGATAAAAGAGGCTATTTTTATACCAATGGCCGCGTGTGATGAAAAGGTGGTGATGAGTGCGTTAGAAAGACACTCAAAAGTAGTTGTGGCAGTATACCCATTAGATCCACGGCGCATCGCGCAAATACGCTTGTTGGAAGGGGCAAAACAGGATGAAGAACTTAAGCAATTTACTGTCCATGGTATTCCTGCAGGTGTTGTGAAATTGGTTCGGGGATTGAGGGAACAAGAGAAGAAGTGTGTGGTGTGCTACTTTGGTAACCCCTTTGGTATGCATTTCTTTGATCATTTTTCAACGTTCGTGATGGGTTTTGAAGATGATGCTGTGGCTCAAGAGGCTGTGTTAAAGGCTATTATGGGATAAGTGTGTGATTTTTTTTAACGCAGAGAAACAACAAAAGGCGCAAAGAAATACAAATACAAAAAAATAAAACACAGAGAACACAGATCTGTCTCTCTCTGTGTACTCTGTGATCTCAGTGTTTAAATTTTTTTGTTTTCTTTGCGTCTTTGCGCCTCTTGTTGTTTCTCTGCGTTAAAAAAATCACACACTTGAATCAGTTAATGTCGATGTCGACTGTGAAGGGGAGAATCCCGCCACTCATTAAGAAGTTGTTGAGTACGGCGACGAAGGGTTCAGGGTCTTTCTTTGCCGCGCATAGCTGCTTTCTTAGGTAGGTTTTTAGCAGCTTAAATTGGGCTTTTTTGAGCTTTAGGCGTTTGATGAATTTTTTTAGGCATTTTGAGTAGGTGAAGTGGGTGCTGCCGTGATGTCGTTTTGCTATGAGATAGGCCCTTGGTAGCTTGTAGGCAGGGGAGAGGAGTGCTGCGAGTTCTATTTCGCCTGTTGTTTTGAGCACTTTGGGAACTAAAAGGAAGGTAAAGCAATTCTGTGGTGTTGTTGTGCTTGTGGTTGTTGGAGTGGTTGCAGCATGAAGAGGCGCAATTATGCATGCAAGTAGCAGTAACAATGTGCAAAGTTTCATTCCAAGTTCCTTTTTTTGTGATCATCCATAACCTATTAAATTTTTGCAAGAGGTCTGTTGACATAAAAACTTATACATAAGTAAGGTGAAAATTATTTGTAAGGAAAAAATTTATGATCTACAAGTATGTTGCCCTTATATTGTTCCTTTTTATGGCCCATGTGCACGCTACGCCTGAATTTGCTATTTCCTATTCATTTCAGGTAGTGCCAAAAAACATACGTCTTAAAAAACATACCACAGAAATTACGCTCGAAGCCTCTCTTGCAAAATCATACAATGTTCCTGACGCCACACTCACAGCCTTTTTTAAGCGTGGTAAGCCCCAATTTGTCTATTCACATGAGCTCCGAGCGTTTATGGATGTACTGGGTGTTACTAAAGCCGACTTTGCGCCACTGGAGGCCTATTTAGAGGGGCAAATCAAAATTGCTCGCACACAGCCGCAGACCTTTGTTTCGATTTTAGATGGTTTTTTAAAATCAAAGGTGGCCCCATCATACATACTTGATTTTCAACCAAAGCTTTTAGATTCTTTTAAGGCGGAATTTTAATATGGAAGAAACTCCCTTTAAGTGGGTGCCACAACCAAAAGCAGAACACTTTATTTTACACACAGTGGCAAATTGCTGTATCAAAAGCAAATTTTTGCGCGATCTTGAAAACAAGCTTTTTACTGAAACGAGCACTCGGCTACTAGATTGGGTAGATCATATAGAAGTGGGGTATTCAGATGAAGTGGCAAAAGAATTAGAAGAAGCAGGCTTTGTGGCTGATATCGCCGCTCCTCAATATAGAGTGTATGTGCATCCGGGAGCTAAGCTTCCGCTTGTTGTAGTAAAAGACCAGGCGCATCCATTTGTGGGTATAGGTATAGCTGTAGAAAGTATTGCTGATTTTTTGATGTGCCGCGGGATGTCTTGCGAGATTGAGGGATCAAGTTTTTCTAGCTATCGCCGCGCGTGTGTATCTAAAGAGCAGGGCGTTTTTGTCTATGTTGTAGAGCGGCGTGGGTGTTTATCTATGGAGCCTACAATAACACCCGCGGATGAATTGGATAATATCTTTGCTGCGTACGAAAAGTGGCAGACGCGGCCCCGTGATCAAAAACCAGGTGGGGAAGAAGAGGGGCTGTTACAGGCTATCAATAGAGCAGAAGAAATTGTAGAGAGTGTTGGGGCAGGTATGGCCTCATGGATTGTGCTTGATGTTGAGAGGCGCTTTTGGCAAGCAAAGAACACAGCCGGACAGATACAAAAAAACCGCCAGGATAGGCTGGGAATGGGTTGGGCAAATCATGACCATCATACATTTAGATCATCTAGAAAAAGTTTTAGGTTTTTAGTGAGGCTCTTTGAAATTCTGGGCTTTACATGTCGTGAGCGGTTTTATGCAGGGGCTGAAGCTGGCTGGGGCGCGCAGGTGATGGAACAAAAAGATTCGCGGCTGGTGCTCTTTTTAGATGTGGACTTATCGCCTCAAGAAATTGATGGAGACTTTGCTCACAATGTGCTTGAGGAGCGCAAGGAACTTGGCACAATTGGTCTATGGTGTGCCCTGCATGGAGAAAGCATCTTACAATCGGGTATGCATCACCTAGAAGCACAGTTTGACTTTGATAAGCTCCATAGTGATTTACTAGAAAAGGGTGTGGGTGTGATGGCTCCTTTTACAAACCTGCCACACCTACGCCAAGCCTTTACAGTAGGTGAGCGGTGGGATGTTGAAGCCGGGCGATTGGAGCATCTTTTACAACAGAACCTCATTACGCAAGAACAGGCCACGCGCTTTAAAGAAAAAGGCGCTCTTGGCAGCCACCTCGAAAACCTCGAGCGCAAACACGGCTTCAAAGGTTTTAACCAAAAAAGCGTGTCAGACATTATTCATCGAACCGACCCAAGGGGTGCCTAGAAATTTCCCGTGCCCTTGCCCTTGCCCGATTTTGTATTTTATTTGGTTTTAGAGCCCTTCAGGGCGACTGAACGAAGCCCATCGTGACAGAAGGGAACGGTGGGAATATGATGATTAAAAAATTGTAGACATCTGTGCGCATCATCGTCAATGACACACGCTTTTGCAATAGCCCATACGAGATGATTGTATA
>JAJFUY010000235.1 GCA_021372185.1 Chlamydiales bacterium
TAAAAACGCCCCTCTTTCCATTTCATGGCTGGTTGCCAGACACCTATTGCAATGCGCCAGTTCCTGTTACAATACTCCTTTCAGCCATACTTTCAAAAGCTGGTATCTACGGGCTAATACGCATTAGCCTAGGCATTTTCCCTACTCAAATGGTTGCCTGGAGCCCAATTATTCTCACACTTGCCACTATCGGCGTGCTCTATGGCGCATTTTGTGCCTGGGGGCAGCGTGATTATAAACGGCTTATTGCCTACTCAAGCTTTTCGCACGTAAACTTTATTATAGCGGGCCTTTTTGTGTGGAATGATATGGCACATTCCGGAGCCATCTTGCAATCTGTTAACCATGCAATCACCATTACCAGCCTCTTTTTAGTGGCGGGCTGGTTAGAGACGCGCCTTGGCACCACATACATGGGCAATGTATCAGGCCTTACAGCCTATATGCCCAAGCTTTCTTGGCTTACGCTCTTTTTTGTGCTGTCAGCTGTAGCCCTGCCCGGCCTCAACAGCTTTATTAGCGAGCTTATGCTGCTTTATGGTGTGTTCCAGTACAACATGTGGCTGTCAGGCATACTTGGACTTACTATTATTTTATCAGTTATCTATATGCTCAAGTGGATACACAGAATGTACTTTAATGAACCATCGCCCTATCAGCCAACGTACCGCGATATTAAACCCTCTCAGATGCTCCTTGCAGCGCCGCTTGTTGCCCTTATTTTATGGCTTGGGATCTACCCAGGGCCAGCATTACAAATAATCATTCATACAACTATGAGCCAAACATGAATCTCACAGCTACTGACTACTTTGCTCTTAGCCCCCTTTTAGTACTCTTTGGAACCGGTTTACTGCTTCTTCTTGCTGAAACTCTTAACACGGGCAATAAAAGGCTCTCAAGCTCTTTAGCCTTTAGCGGCCTACTTGTAGCTTTATATGCAGCAATAATAGCTCCTCCTAGCACCAATCCCCTTCTTACACCATGGCTTACCTTTGATGCACTTACTCGGATATTTTCCATAGTATTTATTAGCATTGGTATTGGTACATTGGCGGTAGCCTCAAGCTTTTTCAAACGCTTTCAAGCTGACCGTGCCGAGTTTTATTTTTTACTACTGTCATCGCTCTTTGGACTTATCTTATTAAGTGCCGCAAACGATTTTTTAACACTCTTTTTAGGCCTAGAAACACTCTCAATAGCCCTTTATGTCCTTTGCAGCTACATGAAAAAGTGGACAGCCTCTCATGAAGCGGCGTTTAAGTACTTTTTGTTAGGTTCAATTTCCACATCCCTCCTCCTTTTTGGTATCGCGCTCATCTATGGCGCTACTGGCACCACGCGTTTTGATTTACTAACACAATCTCTTAACCCCTACGATCACACGCTATTCATAGCGGGTATTGCCCTTATTTCTATCAGCCTGCTCTTTAAAGCGGCTATTGTACCCTTTCACGTATGGGCACCAGATGTCTATGCCGGCGCGCCAACACCAGTAACTGCATTTATGGCCGTAGGCACAAAAGCTGGAGCCTTTGCTGCCTTTATACGCCTCTTTTTAGTAACTTTTACAAATGTTGACCCAGTCTGGAACCAAACAATTGCCCTTGTAGCCATACCCACACTTATTTTTGCCAATTTTGTTGCGATGAAGCAGACAGAACTTAGACGCTTTTTTGCCTACTCAGGCATCTCTCACGCCGGCTTTTTGTTGATTCCCCTTGCAGCTGGCACCGCAGGCTCTATCGAGAGCATGCTTTTTTACATAGTGGTCTATACGCTTGCTACTTTAGGCTGCTTTCTTTGTTTATCTGTAATTGATGATAAGCCAGAAGGTATTCAGATGGACGATATAAAGGGCCTCTTTACAACATCTCCCACCATAGCCTGTATCTTTAGCTTGTGTCTGCTCACTCTTGGTGGCATTCCTCCAACCATTGGCTTTTTTGCCAAATTCTACTTGCTTCAGGTGGCCTATTCAGCTGGCTATTATGCCCTCGTTGTAGTTGGCCTTCTCACAACAATTTTAGCCGCCTTCTACTACCTACGCATTGTGGCCTTACTCTTTGCAGAGAAATCAGAGGGCGCCTCTAATTATCAAAAATGCCTCCCTGCTACACTCACTGCAGCAGTCGCATCTATTGCCATACTCGTTCTCTCAGTGTATCCGGGACCATTACTTGAGCTACTAAAGAAATAACACACACTTTTCAGCTGTTTATACTTTTAGCGGCAGCTTCCATTATCCCCGTTAGTGTGGCATCAAAAATTAAACAGTAGAGCGCCGGGCCTAGGCTGTTGATTTGACACAGTTTTAGCGAAAAGAATTAATAGCAATACTTGTATTTCAAAAGGTGGCATTAGAGCCCGATTTTAGAGCGACCACTCAAAGCCCAGAGCATGCATCGGGAGCTGTGGCTAAAGGGACAAATATAGAAATTGGGTTCAGACCTGATAATCTGACAATCTTGCCTGACAATATTATCTGGTCTGACCCCGATTACTCAGCAAAGAAAGAGGCATCTATGCTGAAACTCTCTATTTCAAGTGCCCATTGAAATGATTGTTACATTTTTTAGCTCTTGATTTCAGCCGGTTGTCTACAACTGGATCTTCAATATCTGCTTCCGAGCACCGAATCGAGTGATCTGTGCTAGCCTTCAGCTTAACGTGAGCCCCATTGCATGACAATAAATATTTATCATAGCATTTGTCTTTGCTCAAATATACCTTAAACATTGAAATAGCTCCTCGTACAAAGACATCAGATACTTGCTGACTCGAAATATCAACTTGATTCAAGCATAAGCCATCAAAAGCACCTGCCAAACCATTCGCGCGGTTGATTGCGAACGTGCTTACTGTATATGGAACTTGAGCTCTAAAGAACCCATCGGCGGCGGCGCAGGTAATGCCATCAAAATGACTAGCACCAAGTACTTCAACCCAAAATTTGTCTTTAGGGCAAGTGCCAATACCATCGTATGTTGCTTCAACTACAGCTGGAGGAAAGTTAGTGTCCAAACTGCCAGATTCAATCAGCAGAGGAATCCTGACCTGGGCCAATTCTGCTTGAGTCAGTGTGCTTGCCGCGGAGTGTAAAGGGACAAGAGCTTTGATTCTTGGGTCTCCTCTGAGAGCATATTCAAACATTGGTCCTCCTCCTGCAGATGCGGTTGTAATCCCTACGCTATTAGAGTCAATTATTTTCCTCAATTCTACTATTCTGTAGAGGTGATTGGGAGATTGAGTAGCAGGATCAGGAAGATTGTTTTCGGTCCATCTCTCAGGATAGGTCAACAAGTCAATCATGTATTGAATGTCTTCAGTCCTGTTGTAGAGAATAGTTCCAGAAGAGTCAGCTGGAGGGCCAAACAATTGCCCAGTTCTCCATCCATCACCGATAAGAGGGTCGATGGAAACCACAACAAACCCGTGACTTGCTGCTGTTTCAGCGAACTGCTCGAAAATAGTCCAGACTGGAATGGTAGCACTGGGTGGCATAATAATCAGCGGGAACTTCTCATGGTGAGGAAGGGGCAGATTCGAACCATCTACCGCATTAGTACTTAGATAAAGTGGTGGAATGGCTGTTAAATTACCAGCTGCAATATCGTCGAGAATGCCATCTGGAATAAAGTCCCCTGGCTTTAACCAGCTGTCGCCATACCCCGCTGGAGGTGTATTGTTGTGCACTTTCTTTGGTTCAACAGGGTACCAAATTCCAATAGAAAGAAGTCTCCCGTCTCCACCAGGAACTCGCTGTCGCTCGTTATCAACGACTCTGAAGTTTTGATAAGCTGCCCTAAATTCTCCGAAATTGAGTGGATCTGAACATTTTTTCGAAGCAGGATAACCAGATTTTTTATGACTTTTTTCGTGTGATGAATCGTGGCTTGAATGATGCTTTGCAAAGCCGGGGGCAGGAAGCATAATTGCTAAAAGCAAGCTCGTAGCCCCAGCAATACACCTTAAACATGATGTTATCATAATACGTTCTCCAATTAAGAAGTTTTGAGGTAATCTAGCCGTACTCGTAAAATTAAAAGAGTAGCAAGACAAGACACGCAAAAATATCTTTAGTCCACCGATAACTGTCAATAAAAATATGAATAAAAAAGAATCGGGGGCCGGGAATCGGGAATCGGGGGCCGGGCCTGCGTAACTTTGCGTAACTTCCAATTCATATTTTTAATCCTTCTATTGAGAATCGGGGGCCGGGCCTAGGGTGAAACGAATAGGCTATTTTCCAATTAATCATTGGCAAATTTTTCTTACTAAAATCGGGGGCCGGGCCTGCGTAACTTTGCGTAACTTCCAATTCATATTTTTAATCCTTCTATTGATTAAAATACTTGGCAAAGAAATCCTATTATTCATATTTTATTTGTCATAATGAACCCATTAGAGACATAAAAAATGGCAAGAAAAAAACGACTCATTCTACCTGGCTATTGCTACCATGTTATGGCACGTGGCGTGGGCGGTCGGAATATCTTTGAAGACGACTACGATCGAGCACGTTTCTGCTTGATGATGCAATACGCCTCAGAAAGTAGTGGATTTAGTATTCACGGTTTTTGTCTTATGAAAAACCATGTCCACCTACTACTACAAGCACACAATACTAACTTTTCTGCTGGCATGCACAGCTTGCTTTTTCGCTATGCCCAATATTATAACAAAAAAATAAACCGAAAAGGGTACCTCTTCCAAAGTCGCTATAAGGCCATACTCGTTCAACATGGCATTTATCTTCGGAGGCTTATCCGCTATATACATAGAAATCCGGTGCGTGCAAATTTGATTCCACACCCTTCTGAATATGTATGGAGCAGCCAAAAGGCTTATATCTCTAGTTTTAACAATGAGACAACTTATTCTTGGTTAAAAACAGATCTTATTACAGACTTGTTTAGTAATGAACCCACACATGCACAAAAATCATTCGAAGACTATATCACAGCCAACGATAGTGAAGCAAAGGCTGAAATTGATGAGATACGACAATCTACATCTATTGGGGCATATGGAACTGCCCTTTTTGTTCAAGAGTTTGAACAATCTCTAGAAGTAGCCCCAGATATTGTACAAGCAAACCAACTACAAACTTGCCACCCACAACCGCTTCTTGAACATCTTATCTATACAATTGATAAATGCTTACACACAACTTTAGAAGAATTGCAGTCCCCAAATAAGTCTATGGAACTTGTAGAAGCAAGAATTATATTTGCTTGGCTATTCAAAAAGTTAAACTTAGGTAAAACACGCGACCTAGCAAACATTTTAAAAAGAGAGCCAACTTCAATAGCACGTCTTATAGAGAAAGCAAATGAGTCTGAAATGCTGCAATATTCAGCTAGCCAACTGCTTACGACTGTAAATAACGTCAAAACAATCGAAAATTAAAAATAACAATTGAAAGGTACGCAAAGTTACGCAGGCCCGGCCCCGCTATTTTGATGTACAGAAAAATGTCGCTTTGAGAAGATAGGTTGTCAATGTCACTTGTTAATATTGCCGCTCACTTTGAAAATCGACAATTGCCTGAAGCTGTACTGGAAATAAGTAAGACAGGCGAGGAGCGACTTGCTTCGCTCTACAAAAAGATTTCAGACGAGATGCAAGAAGATCTTCATTATCTAAAAAGGGGGGCTATCTCCTCCGTTCTGATGCTCAAGGAAAAAAGTGACGTGCCTTATTGGACAGATCTTGCGCTTAACCATCTTAGTATGCTTCATGCAAAAATAAAAATTTTAGAGAGGCTTACAACTTTTGGAGACTTAATAAAGCCTAATAAAAGCTTAGAAATTATCTTAGGTTTTTGCAAGGAAGAAAAGCATGAAGCCACTGTACGATCATTTTTTCTTTCACTACCCCAGCAACAACGGACCGTCTTTTGTAAAAATCTAGAGACTTTTTTCTTTTGTTTTGAAACTCCCACAGAAGCTGTGACTATTATAAATTGTGTGCAGGAATATCCAGCGAATGAACGGGCAAAACTTGTTATCGCGTTAATGGATCTTTTCAAAACAAAAAGTAAGCTTCATGCCATTTTTTTATTGCCGCTTATACCAAACATCTACATGCTGCTTGATAATCCAGAGAAGATCCGGGAAGTTGGTCTCCAATGCCAAACTTTTGAAGAAGTACAAGCTATGTTAACTAAGTAAAATTTCATAAATCATATGGCTCCATATCCCCCAAAAATAATGCGTGATTTATATAAGGTTTATCGATATATGATTTAACTGTTGCAACAATTGTTGCAACATAGCTAATTATATCTTTAACTAAAAATAATTATGAATACAACTTTAAATGTAACTGAATCTAATTGGACTTCTTATATTACGCTTGGCTTTGGGCAAGCAGTTCTCAAAACTACAGTTGAAAACATCAAAACTCTTGATATTACAGACCTTGAAGACTTAAGTAAAATCGCGACAGTTTTTGCCGCAACGACTGGTATATCAGTACTTGCAGCTGAAAGAATATCCAATAATCTTTTCACTCTTGGTCAAGTCTCAACTGGGGGAAAAGTAATGAAACTCGCAAAAATATGCCTGTGGTCTACTGCACTTGCAGTAAGCTCTCATATTTCTTTGGCAACTGGTAGAGCTATATTTACTCAACTCTAAACAGAACCTTCGTGCGCACCTACCTCATAATGTAAAACATGCTATATTGCATTCTATAAAAACAGGGGAAATACAAATGAGCTTTACAACTGAGCCAAAACAAGAAATACACGTAATTGGCATAAGCTGCCGCACTTCAAATGCTCCTAATAGAGCATCTGTTGATATACCCAAATTATGGATGAAGTTTTATAGCGAAAATATTTCTGCCCTCATTCCAAATAAGGCCTCAGATCAGGGTATAGCTGTCTATTGCGATTATGAAAGTGATTTTACAGGTGAATACACACTTGTTCTTGGCTGCCCTGTAACCTCTCTTGACAATGTCCCTGATGGCCTAGTTGCAAAAACTATTCCCTCTGGTACGTATGCCAAGTTTGTCTGCGCCGGAAAACCACCTGAAAGTGTGTTCACAACATGGCAAACCATCTGGCAAGAAAAAAACCTCAACCGATCCTACATTGCTGACTACGAACTCTACACATCCCCAGAAGATATAAGTGTTTTTGTAGGCATTTAGAAATGGTGTCAATTTCAGACAATTGACACCATCCAACCAATAATAACTATTTTTTAGAAACAGCTTTTGCTATTTTTGAAGTTTTTTTAGTTACAGGTTTTGAGTGGGTAACTGATTTTGTAGTGGCTATTACTTTCTTTTTAGCAGCTGTTGGAATCCTTTTAGAAGCAGCTGCGGCTTTTACAGGAACTTTTGCTTTTGGCTTTGGCGCCTTTTTAGCATCTTGGCTAGAGTTGGCTAAGATGTTTATGCCTTTACGAAATAGTCCACCTTCAGCAAGGCGTGTGAGATGACGGTTAGCATGGCCCTCTTCGTTCAGCGTTGTCTGAAGAAGCGTAGCCACTTCTTTAAGGTTAAGTTCTTTGGCATACGTACGCACAGTGCCATAGCAAGCCATTTCGTAGTGCTCGATACGCTGAGCTTTTGAAATGAGCGCCGCATCACGCAAGGGTGATTTTGTTTTCATTTCTTTTAGCACATCTCTGCATTCGTCAACTAAGCCTTTAGTTGCCTTACAAAACTTTGCTTTTTTAGGCTCGCCAAGAAGCTTAAACACCTGTGTAAGGCGCTTAATTTGTTCTTTTGTTTCTGCTAGATGCGTCTGGAATGCTTCTTTAAGATCTGCTGAATCACTTGCTTTAACCATATCAGGTAATACCTGAACGATCTGCTCTTCAGAACTCAAAATATCATGCAGTTCATCAAGAAGTAATTTTCTAATACCTTGTTCCATAATTTTTGCCTCATCGGTTATTTTGAGATTTTTTTTGTCGTGTCGTGACCAAAGCTTAGAATAATAGTCTATTAGTGAACAGCACTAAGTCATTAATTCATCACCTGTGCCAGCCTGCTGAAGGCGGCATTAAGCTCGGCATCTTCCAATTTACCATCTAAGAATAGGTTTGCGTTAATTTGCAAAAATGAGCCTAGGGCTATGTTGTGACCGCTTTGCATATCGCCTGTTATAAGAGGACATAATACCCGTAGGCAAAAAGAGTTTACCGTTAACTTCTCTGGATTTTCAGCAAATTTATTTCCTGCTTCTTTATACGCTGTAGACATGTCCAATACATCACTATTTCTTTGCTGAAGGCTAGAGTCTTTATTTTTTTCTAAACCTGTAATAACCGTCTGTAAAATTACTTTAGCCTCACTATGTAAGACAGCAATGATACCATCTACAGAGTCTTTTTCTTTTGTTTCAGACTGTTTTTCTACCCGAGTTTTGATTTCAGATCGAAGAAGACCAGCATTGTAGTTTGGCTTTTCTTCAGCGGCTTTAAAAGGGTCTTTAAAGGATGCTTTTGCTTTATTGATTTCGCCATCTAGTCCACTTTCGCTAAATGAAGCTTTCCAGCTTGTGTTAAACGTTGTTAAATGAGGCGAATCCATACGAAAAGGCAGCACACCTTCTGACTTACCTGTATCTTTACCTATCTCCACCAATAAAGCACTTTTAGCATCGGAGATAATTGAGTGAAGGGTTTGAGTAGCAGACTGTAGCTCGCTTTGGTATGTTTTGTTTAGCTCAGCAAGTGTTGAGCCCATAACTTTTTTTTCTTCTGAATTTGCCGCTGCCTGCTTTGCATTTTCGGTAACTTTTTCATTTACAGCATCTAGTTTTCCCTGAAACATCTTACCTAAGGGGGAGGCCACTTTTTTCTCCAATTCCCCTTTTTCTCGAGCCAAATCAATACCTTTAAGAGCTATGTCTCTACCCTCAGCTGTCACCTTTTGAAAACGGTCTGTGGCCTTATCTAAGAACATTTTTGCTTTTGTATAAGATTCTTTTTGTGCAGGAGGTAAACTTTGGAAATTACCCTCAACAAATTTGTGACTTTCAGGGCTAATTTTTTTAGCTTGAGACTGTATGGGCGCGCTCGTAATATCAATAACCCCTCCCACTACCACCCGTGGTAGATTCAGCGCTTTAGCCCCAATTGCTGTAGCTTGAGCCTGTTGCAAAGTTGGAGGTTTTGCCTTTTCAATTTTTGGAAGTGTTGCCCCTTCAGGAATCTTCACCCCAAACATCGCTTCGGTTGCAGCTTTCATTTCATCATGTTCTGTAACAGGCGGCCCCTGCATCCCTGAGGGATGCATGACAGGCCCTAAATCGTTGTTATTACCAATCATAATTTTGTCTCCATATAGCAGCGGCTAAGAGTACTTTTTGAGAGCGCATCATCAGGATTTGCCTCACAGGCCAATGTTAGCGCATCTAACGCTTTTTGAAAGTTCTGTAGCCGATATTCAGAATAGCCCAAACCTAGCCAAAAGAGGTATTTGGTGTGATTTAAGCTCGTTAAAAAAGCAAATGCATCTCGAGACTCTTCATACTGGCCGTTATTAAAAAGCCTTTTGGCCGCTAAAAACAAAAGTTCCATAGCCTCATCGCTAATTTTTGCTAAATCCTGCAGCGTATTTCCAGCTTCTAGATGCGTTGACAGAGTTGTTTTGTCTTGTTCTAGAATTGATGAAAGATTATTTATTTCTTGGATTATCTCATCTGTACAGGCACTTGGAGACTCTTCCTGAATGCTTTTGAGAGATTGGCTAAGTGCTGTGGCTCCCGCTGTTTGCTGTTTGCGGTAATTTGCAAACTCTTCTTGTAACTCTTTTAAAAAACGCTCAAAAAGCACTTTTTTAGGCAAAATTTGATTGGGCATAAGGCTTGCCTCATCTGCCTTTTTTTGGGCAAGGGAAGTGACAGATTCTCTAAATTCCAGATCTAGTGCATCAAGCTTGGCATTTTGCTGTTCCTCATCACTTGGCATTAATAACTCATGCATAAAGGCTCCCCCCTCTTCTACCTCCAGAGTACACTAATAAAGCTTATAGTTAAATTATAATTTTAATGATTTGTTGTACTTTTATTATATCTCCGGCAATATAGAGGTAACTAACCACAAGAGACACTATGAACGCTCTCACACCCGGATCACGCGAGCACGAGATGGCCATAATCGCAGCCTATAAAGAGCATGACGCATTAGAAGAAATTGAAGCGTCGGCAGGTAGTGATACACGCCAATTGATAGATGATCGCATTAAAGAATTATGTAAAAAATGGCCCAAGGACCCTGTCTCAAAGAGCAAATTTATTGATGCCTACTTTACAGTGACTCCACGTATTTTCATAGATCTCGAGAGCAAAAACCTCTTTTTAGATGAAGTAGTGCAAAAAGCCCATTTTGGCCCGCTTTATGACAATAGGTATGGCCAATTAACAAATGAAGATCTGGATATACGCGTAGAATGCACGCAAATCATTAAATCTGAATCAGTTAAGATTTTTGATGATTCCGATACCGCCTATATCAACTCCAAACAACCTATCAGAGTTGGTTTAAAAGAGAATGAAATTGTCATAGGATGTGCAAATGTAACAATTGGTAATTTGGCCCCTAAATCGATGGAAGTCCAAATACAAAAAAACCCTACCAATGGCCTCCGAGTAATAATTCCCCTCCTTTTTAAACTAAGAGGCAAAATCTCTTTTGATGGCAAAGTTACGCTCACAGAGAAAATTCTCTCCGATGGCAAATCCGAACCCCTCAAGTGTGGTAAAACAGTAAACCTTGTAACTTTATTTAACCCTCAAAATGCCCGCTGGATCCACACTACAATAAACGCCAACGCAGATTTTCTCCCCTAACAGTTACTGAGAATGGTGTTAAGGCGTGCTGTGAGGTGCTTGGCAGTTCCGCGCTTGTTGGGGTTGGTGTGAAGCATTTTTAGGATGAGATGTTCAAATTGTTGGGCTGGGGTGCGTTTAAGAAGGCCTTGAGTTAAATAGTGACGGCGCTTCTTTGTACCTTGTTTTATGGCTCGTTTAAGGAGCCAGTAACGCTTTTTTAGTGAGCCTGGAACGTCGTAGCCATTGACATATGATTTTTCACACCAGCTGGGGCGCTTACCAAAATTGAGCCAGTACAGCACACACCCTACAGCATAGATATCTGTTTTATAGTAGTCTTTGCGCTTCATTTTATTGAGAAAAAGCCCTTCTGGTGCTGTGTACCTGGTATTGCCTGTTACTTTGGTCTTCCAGGCATCTTTTACATAGAGTGCGTGGCCTAAATCTGCAACGGCCGCCACTACACGTCTATAACCAGGTTTGCCTTTTGGGATATCTACCAAAAAGTTTCTGGCAGCTAGGTCTAGATGGACTAATTTTTCTTCATGAAGAGATTTAACACCTGTGAGCATATCGTGGGCAAGCTTTACTTTTTCATACAAACTTAAGAGCACGCGTTTTTCTAAGACATCATGAAGTGATCCTGACCGATAGAGTTTTGCATACAGCGTACGGTGAGTTTTCCCTTGCTTTTTGTATTTGCCCATCCCCACGACAGAAAAAATACCGGGTTTACCCTGCATCTTTTTGGTAAGGACATATTCACGATATTCTTTTGTTTTTTCTACACCGCGCGCAACTATCTCTGGATGATCTTTATAGTGTATTGCCTTATAGACTTGTTTGTGAGCGCCACATCCTAAATAATGCCTTTTGCTATCAAGCACTATAAATGTATTGTTGTGGCATTTTTCTATAGCTAGATGTGATTTTGATTTTGGTAGATAGCCGTGGATGTTGTGCGTTTTTATATAAGTAGCTGTTCTACGTACATCACTTGGGCTTATTTTGAGATCTTTTGCAAGTTGTACCAACTCTTTATCACTTGCATGCAACGAACCTATAAAACCTAATACCAACAAAATCACACGCCACATAATTCCCTCACATAAATCACGTAATACAAAATTTAATTTTATAGATCTAGAAAAAAGTTGTTAGATTTTTATTTCATTTTCAGAACATTTCAGCTACTTTGTGGTAAAAAAGTAATGAGGTCTTTATGACAAGTCACCTTTTGGCTTTGGCCAATAGTACTTATTATGAAATGCTTGTACCCCATCTGCCTGAGGTTGACGTTACAGCACTTGTGCCAGTAGCAGAAGCTGCCCATGTACTTGGCAGCAGGATGTTTACGGTGGTAAGCAATGGGGGCACAGTTGGTTTTGTGTCAGGTGCGCTCATTAGCTCTTGCGGCGTGCAAATGGCCCCCACAATTATGAAGAGAGTCATTTCTGGCGTACTCGAGCAGGCTATTATTGGCTCTTTTAAGCTGACAATGAGTACTGGTGTGGCAATAGTATGCCTACCCTACACCATAGTAAAATGGGCCTGCTCAGGACCAACTGCCGATCAATTGAGGATCGAAGAGCTGGACGAAGAAATCGTCAAATTAAAAAATGAAAAAGATAATCTCATAACACAAAACACGCTCTTACAACAGAAAATTGCAAAACTGAAAACACAACGTTTACCAAAACCTGTAGTAGAAAAGGAAGAAAGCAACCAAGACTAATGTTGCACGAAACGTTTAAACCCGTAAAATAGAGAAAAACTCTAAAGTTTAAGGAGATACTATGGCCAAAGGATTAGGCGCAAAAAAAGAAACAAAGAAAAAACCTGCAGCGTCTCTCAAAGAAAAACGCGCACAGAAAAAAGAAAAGAAAACTAAATAGTCTTTCGTTTTTAATGCTATTTCGTAATGCTTTGTTTTAGAGCCCGCCAGGGTGACTGTGCGAAGCCCACCGTGACCGCAAGGGAACGGTGGGAATAGGTATAAATCCCCCTGGAGCCCGGTTGAGGGCGATTCAATCATAATATTCAATCGCCCTCAACCGGGCTCTTTTCAGTTTTTGCCTGTTCCCACCGGTCCCTTCGGTCACGCTGGGCTTCGTTCAATCGCCCTGAAGGGCTCTAAGACTAAAACTCATTTTTCACAACCTGAAAAGGTCGGCCTATCTGATTAGGATTCCATTAAATTAAATTGTTCACTATAATTATGCGTAGAGTCTTGTCTTTGTAAAATAAAGTTTTTATGGTTGATCGCTTTCTTAAAATTCTTGAATCTCTTGGCGAATATGTCTTGATGGTCTGCCACATGCTCATTGGTGCTATACGTCAGCCACCAAAATGGCCTCTTGTACGCAATCAGCTTTTTGATATTGGCGTAATGTCGCTTCCGGTTATTGCTATAACGGGTTTATCTACTGGTATGGTACTAGCCGCTCAGGCCTACTTTCAGCTATCTGACAAGGGCTTAACGGGCACAACGGGCATCATGGTGGCAAAGTCTATGCTTGTAGAGCTTGGACCCATTCTTACAGCGTTTATGATTACAGGGCGTGTGGGTGCCGCCATTACAGCAGAACTGGGCTCTATGCGCGTAACGGAACAAATAGATGCCCTAAAATCTATGGCAGTTGACCCTTTACGCTACCTTGTAGCTCCCCGCTTTATTGCCATGACCTTTATGGTGCCAATACTTACAGTCTTTAGCTGTGCTATGGGTATTCTTGGAGGCTATCTTGTAGCGGTTCAGCTGTATGGCATGTCGCCGGGAGCATTCTTTGACCCCATGCCAATTTATATCACATCGTTTGACTTGATCTCCGGATTTTTGAAGTCTTTTGTTTTTGGGCTTTTAATCGTTACCATATCCTGCTATAGAGGGATGAATACGCGAGGAGGTGCTGCCGGCGTTGGTAAAAGCACCACAAACTCGGTAGTAATTTGTTATTCAGCCATACTACTGGCCAACTTTATGCTCACAATTGGACTAAACGCCTCTTACTGGATCTTTTTTGCCGATGGTATGCCATGATACATGTTGAAGATATCTGGAAAAGCTATGGCGATGTTGAAGTTTTAAAAGGACTCACTCTTACTGTTCCTACCGGAAAAACGCTTATTATTGTAGGTCGTTCTGGCGTTGGTAAAAGCGTGTTATTGCGCCAAATTACGGGTCTTGAAACCCCTGACAAAGGCACAATAGAAATTGACGATGTGCCAATATCCAGCCTCAATAAAGAAGAACTGCTCACCGTCAGAAAAAATTTTGGCATGCTCTTTCAAAGCTCTGCCCTATTTGACTCACTTACTGTGGGCCAAAATGTAGCTTTTTATCTACACGAGCATACTGATGAAAACACCTACACCCAAAGTCAAATTGATGACCTCGTCAACGACACATTAGCAAAGGTTGGCCTAAAAGGCATGCAAAATAAAATGCCCTCTGAGCTATCTGGCGGTCAAAAACGAAGAGCAGCATTGGCGCGCCTTCTTATCTATCGCCCCAAAATTATGCTCTGCGATGAGCCTACAACGGGTTTAGACCCAGTTACAGCCATGCAGATAAATGACCTTATAGCAGAAACGCATAAAGAACTTGGCGCCACAACCATAATTGTTACTCATGATTTACAATCTGCCCTTACGCTTGGTGATTTATTTGCGCTCCACCACGACGGCAGAATTTTATCAGTTGAAACCAAAGAGTCGTTCTTAAGTAGCTCTAACCCTCTTATTTGCGAGTTCTTAAAAAATGCCATTATTTCAACTGACTATACAAAAATAATTCAAAATGGAATGTTACATCATGCGTGAAGCATCAAAAAATGCAGCTATTGGTATTTTAGTAATTTTGGCCTTAGTGCTCGTACTCTGGGTACTTTTATTTTTGCACCCTACTTTTGGCGATGGCAAATTCCGCCTGCATGTACGCTTTGGTAATAT
>JAJFUY010000255.1 GCA_021372185.1 Chlamydiales bacterium
TAGGCGGGTTTGGTATTGATGGCCTTATTGTTGAAAACTGCGTGATGCAAACTGCACTAGTAAAATTTCCGGAGGATCCTTCATCACCACTTACCCTCTTTGCGGCACTTATTCAGCTTGGTAATGGCAGCGGAAATGAAATACTCGCATCAAACGTTACTGTGAGAAACTGTGTTTTAAACGGTAACCTTGTTTACACACCTGATTGTTTGGATCCTGAGTCACCTACTTGTACGGTTAACGCAGGCTATCAACGCCCGATTTATATCGGCCAGGCACATGCGATTCTTATTGACAGATGCGAAATAGCGAACTTTTTCGTAATATCAGACCTCAACACTTTCGCTACAAGTGGTCTTATTAACATATTAGGTTTCAAAGACCAGCTAGTACGGCCAACTGAAATAACCATCAGAAACTGTCTGGCAAAAGGTGACGGCCTCTTCAATTTCCAACATGGTATTATTTGCCAATATGCTGATAATGTCCTTGTTGAAGGATGCACCGTAACTGGAACATTCTTTGGAATTAACCCAGGCGTCGGTACAAAAAACATGACCATTCGTGATTCTACAGTTCAAGGCACTGGCCACTGTTCTATTATTTTTGGTACGAGTGACGGCGATGTAGATGGCGTAACGATTGCCAATAACCATCTTATGAGACCTGGCTTTAACTCTATCCAGATAGTGAAAATAGGAGATGGCGTCATTAAAAACGTGATTGTCGAAGGAAACACAATTTCCAATGGCAATGCTAGCGGCATCTATTTTAATCAAACAGAAAATTGCGTTGCGAGAAATAACATCGTTGACACAGTTAGGCAGGTAGGCATACCAGTTGTCAACTCTGTAAATACAACGATACAGGACAATACTGTATTAAATACAGCGGAGGGTATTCAAGTCGTAGGCGATGAGTTTGAGACCTCCAATACGGTGGTAAAGGGTAATACTGTATCAAGTTCAGGTGCAAATGGTATAATACTCTTTAATGCCACAAATACCACAGTAGAGAACAATAGCTCTGACTACAATGGTCTTGCTGAACTTGGTGATGGGATTGTTGTTGCAAGCTCAACAAAAACAAGCCTCATTAACAATAGCTGTATTGGAAATGGCGGAGGTGGAATTTTGATTGGTCTTGGTTCAACCGATACGTATGTCCAAAACAACACCACAACACAAAATGGTATTGTGGGACTCAATGATGACGACAACACCGGTCAAGTCACAGCATTTTTCAACAAGTCATGTGATAATGGTGTGTCTAACTGCATTAACATTCCGTTTGCAGTAGCGCCAGGCGATCCGGACTACATGGGAGCCAACCTTTGCTGCGATAATCCTGATGACTTAGCAGGAGCAAAAAAGGTAAAAGCATCTGGCACTGACTACCCTAACCCGGTTGGGTCAGCTCCAGAGTCAGAACCAGCTCCAGACATTTCTCTCCTTCCACAATTTTAAAACCATTTCTCAAGAAACAGTTTTACCAACCAAAACCCGGTCAGCAATGACCGGGTTTTTTTATTGCCCAAATTATTTAGGCCATTGTATGAAAAATGCAAAAGCGATCATGTTTTGTTTTAGAGTCCTTTAGGACGATTGAACGAAGCCCACCGTGACCGCAGGGAACGGTGGGAATAGGTATAAAGTTCCCCTGGAGCCCGGCTGAGGGCGATTCAATCGCGTGATTCAATCGCCCTCAGTCGGGCTCCTGGAAAATGGATATCTATTCCCACCGTTCCCTTCGGTCACGGTGGGCTTCGCTCAATCGTCCTCCGGACTCTAATACAAATTTACTTAAGTTGATGACATTGGGCAACGCGTGCGTCCGAAAGGACTCTAAAACAGAATTTATTTTTCACAATTGCAATAGTTATGCTAATTATGATCATTTTCGTAGAAAGGTTCGATGTGGACTGTGACGTCTTGGACTTGGGGCCATTCGGTTTGGATGCTGCGGCGGACGTGTTGGCTGATGCCGTGAGCTACTTCTACAGATAATAAGGGGTCAACCTCTACGTCTATATCGACGTGGGCATCGGGGCCATAGTGCTGGATGCGGATTTTTTCTGTGCCTTTTACGCCGGCTACTTTTAGGGCCGCATTTTTTACTTTCTCAAACAATTCACTTTCTGGGATGCGATCAAGGAGTTGGTTGAGGTTTTTTTTGGAGGCAAAAAGGCCCATACCGCACATGCAGAGGGCAATGAGCAATGCACCTATTCTATCACACATGCCACTTACTTCCGGCATAAATGCTGCGGCAAGTAGCGCAAGAAGTGCCAAGACGCTATTTAAACTATCGGTACGAAAATGCATCGCCTCAGCTAATAAGGCCGGGCTTTTTTGCTCAATAGCCACTCGCTTTAGTTTTCTATAAGAAAATTCAAGCAGCAACACAGTCACCAAAGCAAACATCCATACGTATGAATTGATGCTTTCATGCTCTTGCGGGCTCCACAGGGCTATTATCTGCTGCCAAAGTAAGCCCGCACCTGCAATAGTTAAAAACAATCCAAGCTGTAATCCGGCAATAGGCTCATAACGGCCATGGCCAAAGGGGTGTTCTGCATCGGGTGGTCGCTCGGCAAGTTTGATGGAACAGACTAAAACAAGGCTAGAAACTACATCAGCAAGGGTGGCTAGGCTATCCAAAAGCAGGGTTTTACTATCAAATAAGCAAAAGCCAATAAACTCTAGTACTACAATCACAAGGCGAACAATAATACCCGTCACAGCCACTTGAATGATGGCCTGATTGCGGGCTTTTCTTGCCTCATAGACTGAATCTGCCAAGGGCAATTTCTCAGGAAACCCCATGAAAAAGCCTCTTTACATTCTCACATGTAATTGCACCTAAATCATCAACACTCATGCCGCGTAAATTTGCTACAAATTGGGCTGTATGGACAATATTTGCCGGCTCATTTTTTTGCCCGCGAAAGCCCTGAGGGGCAAGGTAGGGGCTATCAGTTTCAATAAGTAATAAATTATCTGGAACAACTTTTGCAACATCTTGAAGAGCTGTACTTTTTGGGAAGGTTACAATGCCACTCATAGACACATACCAGCCACGATCTACGGCTCGCTTTGCCTCATCTACTGTGCCTGTAAAGCAGTGGAGCATGACGGCAATATCTGGCGCTGTTTCATCTATAACGCGCACTAAATCATCAAAGGCCTCTCGGCAGTGTATTACAATTGGCAGCGCATGCTGCCGCGCCAGAACAAGGTATTTTTTAAAAGTCGCAATCTGCACATCTTTTGGGGCAAAGTTATAGTGATAATCAAGCCCAATTTCGCCAATCGCTACTAGCTCTTTACTCTCGGCTCTTTTTACAATCTCAGCAAAAAATGCTTCATCATCCTTTCCTGCATCATGTGGTGTGAGGGCAGCGGCGTTATACACTGCAACTGCACTTGATGTTTTGACAAGTGCTAATCCACGCTCTAAATCGCCCAAATTCGTACAGACGTTAATGATGGAGCCTACGCCCGCAGATGCCGCTTTTGCAAGGAGTGATTCAACATCTGTTGCCTCTGCATAAGTCAAGTGTGCATGTGCATCAATAAACGACATTTTACTTTACCGCATGTTCTGCATGAGCCTTTTTAAGGGCATCAATTACCATATCTTGCGTAATCACTTCAGGAAGCACAACCGGCCTTACTGACGGATCTGGGCTATACACCGCATACACAGGCACGCCATTTCTACCAAGGCTTCTGATATAGCGGGTGATCTCTTCGTCGTTCATGGTCCAGTCTGCTTTCATCTTTACCACGCCAAGCTCAATAAAGGTCTGTTTTACTTTGTCAGATTCAAGCACGAGGTGGTTTGTCTGGCATGTTAAGCACCACTTTGCTGTTACATCAACAAATACAGGGATACCCCTTTGGACAAGGCGCTGCAGGCGGGCAAGAGAAAATGTTTCCCACTCTTGACCCACTACTTGTGACGTTACTTTTGGTTTTTTAGTAGCCATCTTCTGAGCATTTGTGCGTGCTTTTTGTACGTTGGAAATAAAGAACCAAGAACCTGCACCCACTAAGAGTATTGCCACTATACGGCCGATAACGCGCGTTCTTTTGCTGCGGTCAAACCCGCACCAGTTACCATACACCCACACACCAAAGGCTAAGATAAAAAAGCTTAGCATCAACAAGAGATTAGATAAGCCAAACGTTTGGGCATCAAGCACCCAAATAAGCCACAGCACCGTTGCCAGCATAAAGAAGCCCATTAGCTGCTTAAAGGTAAGCATCCAACGCCCAGGCTTTGGTAAAAAGCGTGTAAGGCCTGGGAAAAGTGAAATAAGTAAGAATGGAAACGCCATCCCAAGCCCTAATGCAGAAAATATTGCAAAAGAATAGGTTGGCTGCAGCGTGGCTGCAAACCCTATTGCCGAGCCCAAAAGAGGCCCAGTACATGGAGCTGCTACAAAGGTTGCAAGTATACCACTTGCAAAAGAGGACATATAGCTCGGCTCTTCATTTGGCCGTCTCACAGACTGCTCCCAAGTACCTGTTGTGGATGACACAGAAACACCAAATTCAAACACTCCAAAAAGGCTCAACGCCAGTATAAAGAGCACAATGATAAGGCATGTAACAAAAACAGGCTCTTGAAGCTGAAAGCCCCAGCCAACAACATGGCCAAGCGACTGAAGGATATATATTGTACCAGATAGCGCCCAGAATGATAAGAGCACCCCAAATGAATACATAATGCCGTGCTTAGCAACCAGCATGCGGCTATACCCTTTTAGCTGCACAAAATGCAGCAGCTTAAAGCTAATTACAGGTAACACACAAGGCATCACGTTTAACAACATACCGCCCAAAAAGGCCCATAAGAGTATTTTTGCAAACTCTGATTTGATAAAGAGAGAAAATTCTGTAAGAAGTTTTCGGTACCAGATTTTATTTTCTAATGACTCTAAATGCTCGTCTACTGCTACACCTGTAGAACTTTGATATTTTTTGTCAAAATTAGATGGTAATGGAGTATCTTTTGAACGAGGTACTTTAACCTCCCAGGCGGCACTTAAAGGCCCTAAAGTACTTTCTTCATCTACAACAAGAACACCTGTTAAGGGATAGACAACATCAGTAGTCTGTAATTTATCGCTTGTAAGACGTACTATGAGTGTCTTTTTATCTTGAGATAACTCCCAAGTAGGTATTTGATGAGTATCTAACACATTTGCCTGCTCAGGCATAAAAAAAGCGCTCTTAATATTGCTAAAAGGCATTTCTTGATGAACACTTATTTCTAGAGTATTGCCAGTAACTTGGGCTTTGGTATGTCTTGCATCAAGGGCTAAAGCGCGCCGCGCTTGCTTAAAAATAGATATAACCTGCTTTGTAGGCTCTACCTTTTCTGCTGCCACAGGTAATTTAACATCAAAAGATGACTTACCCGGTACACACGTAGTGCTACAGCCAAACCAATCTACATCGGCTTTAATATCTACTGTTGACCCAGTCTCAAGGCCTTGTGGTGGAAAAATCTGAGCAAGTAATACAAGATGCTTTGAATAGCCATAAATGACTGAATCTTCAATCTGAATGCGTTCTGGCGCTGGCCAAACTAGGTCTGACACTTTAAAGCCTGGCGGTAAATTCCACTGTACAGATGGACCTTGGCCAGCATCACCTGGATTTTTCCAGTAGAGATGCCACTCTGGCCCCATAGTAAACTGGAAGGCCACCCAAAAAGGCCGCCCTGCCACAACGGCCGGCTCTTCGGAGATCATTTTGACAGAAACAATTTCCTGATTTGAGGAGCTAAAAGGAACAATGAGTGCATCCTCTTCGGCGATTTCTTGAAACCCCAAAGCCTTTTGATCATAAGGCTCGTAAGCTAAAAGAGGTACGCACAAAGAGTGTGCGCCTCTTTTGCTTACCTC
>JAJFUY010000265.1 GCA_021372185.1 Chlamydiales bacterium
TAAAAGACAAAAGCTTAGCGTGATTAGAAGATGTGAAGGTAGGACATTGCAGCAAAAGCAACAGCGCCTACTGCTGCAGAGACAAGTGATTTACTCACATTAGTATAGCCTTTCTTATGCATCACAGCAGCGCCTATGAGAAGTCCTGTTGCTGCTGCAGTGCCTAAATGGCCTCGCTGTATATAGGCCATTTTTACGAGAAGACCAGTGTGGACAGTCTGTGCTGTCTTTTTCACAGCATCTGTTGCGTGCAAACAGAATGCATCTTTAAATTGAGTAAAATTTCCTGCTTCAAACTGCGTTGTTAAATCACAGATAGTTCTTTGATAGGCAATGAAAGGAGAATTAGGTGGTTCTTTTGTTAGATCTAAAAAGTTTTCACATGCAAAGTGGCTCAGTTCTCTCATAGTCAATTTGTCGCTATACAATTCAAGACCTGTTACGCAATTCATTATGCTGTTCCTTTTTTAGAAACTTTTTTGTAAAAGAAGATGTAGCCGTCGGTGAGGACGTCTTGCCAGACTTGGGGCTCGTTTAACACAGCTGCGGCTCCTGCGAGGTCGTTGTACATATAGATACAATCTTCATGGCGTAAATAGCAATAGTAATGGCCACTATCGGCTGTTGAGCCGTTGTGGACTGTTACGGCTGCAAGTTCGTATGTAACGGTTTCATTGCTATCTTCAGAGTCTTTGCTCTGGAATTGAAGTGTAAGGCTGGGCTCGACAGGCATACGGTGTTTGGTTTTTATCCCCGTTTGTGGGTCTTGAGAAAAACGACGGAGGCGTGCGCAGAAGAAGTTGGGAGCCTTATCGGCAGATTCTACCATAAACTGCTCTTGGTGATGAGCCATTATGGTACGAAATTTGGGGTCTGTTTCAACGGATTCTTTACGGTAGGCATTCAGGTCTAGATCATTGGTGCGTCGTATACCTGTAGCAAGGTCTGCAAATTTTACCCCAGGACCGGCATCTTCAAGGCTTATGTCGGTCATGTTTTGTTGCAATTTTCTCTGTTTTGTAGCAAAAGCCTCATCGTAATCATAGTGATCAGGTTCTGTTCTTACACTGTTTTCAAGTGGCTGGAAGGTGTGTTTTTCATAGAAGCTGCAATCTGTGCCTAGTTGGAGTAAATCTTCTAAGATGCACATCAGAAAATCGCCGGCATCTTCTTGTGTGCTTGCATTTGGATTAAAATAGCGATAATCATAAGCTCTTTGAAGCGCAAAACGCAAGGCGTCTACTTGAGCAATTGAAATATCAGTAATAGCTTCTGCCTTCAGGCTGTTATACAGTGCACGAAATTCTGTTCTTGCAGCCGTAGCCTCCATAAATTCAAACTTTTTTAGAGCCTGTTGAACTTGCAAATCGCATACAAAGGCAAGCGGTGTAAGGGTTGAAGCCATATAGCATGAATTGGCAGCATGGGGAATACAGTTTGGTAATGCAGCAATGTTTGGCTTGGCAAAACGAAACTGTTGAGGAATCTGTATTGGATGTTCTTTCTTTATACTTGGGTTTTTTATTTTAGAAAGGCACGTGTGGATAAACTTGAGCGCTCTTGCCATAGCAGGCGATAAATCTCTTCCCCAATGACCTGTTTGCTTCAAGATGCATGTGTTTGAGTCATACTGGTCAATAGAAGAGAGTGCAACTGAAACAAAGAAGGTCATGCGGCAGAGCTCTTCTAGTGAAAGTAGCTCTAGGGGCCTATAGATATTGGCAAGGAGTGTGCAGTAGTCCCATGTGGCAGCCTCTTGGTCTATGAGATTGACTATTTCTCCTGGGCTTACTTGTATTTTTGTAAGGGCCTCAAGAGCAAGTAGCGTAATCTGATACTGATGGCTTCCACTTTCTTTAGAAAGAAAAAGAGTATCAAAATTTGAAAACAGGCTATTTTTAGGGTTAAGGATTTCAATTGTGGCTGAAACGTTTAGTAATTTAAAACAATTTTGCAAATCATTGAGACCAGAGCGGAGGATCCTGAAGTGCTGCAAAATTGCATAGATAGTGGTAGCTTCTTTTTCAGTAAAAAATGTTTTAAGTTTATCTGGAGAGTCAATACCCCAATTTGCAAAAGTACCAGCAAGACTGTCTTGCACCACCTCATGATTTACTAAGTTGAAGCATTTATCATAGATAGTTTCTTCTTCTGACACGCTTATTACAGCAAAATCACTACTGACATTTGAAACATTTCCAACAGAAGACATGCTAGTTCCGACTTATTTTTCTAGGGTTTTGAGGGCTGTTAGGTAGGCGATTTTTTTGTGGTCTAGCGATTTTAATAAAGTGTCCATTTCTTCTTTTCGTAGATTAACAAGGGCGAATTTGATTTCTTCGGCGGTCCAAATGGCATCTATTTTGGCTTTTACAGCACTTTCATCTTTAGTAAAGATTGCTATTTGTTCTACATCATTATTTGGGGTAATGTGTGCTTCTTGAAGGGCGAGAGTTAGTCGTTCTAGAACAGTGATGATGGGAAGATCAGGGGCGTCGGCTTTTTTATTGGCGCGTCCTTTTTGGAGTAAACCAAAGGCTTCTGCAATCAACGCTGAATTTTGTGCTTTAATAGGGTCAGGTTTATTTTCTTCGGGTTTTACTGGTGGTAGCCATGCTGTTAATTGTGCTTTTAATACGTCGCAGGTGTCCATAGAATTATCTACTTCTGTATCATACATTTTACGCAATTGCTCAATACCTTGAATGGCCAGTTTGACAATTTCAACAAGGTCAGCGTTAGAATTGTTCCAGCATTTTGTAAAAAAAGGAATTGTGGCGGACTTCAAAATTTGTAAATCGTTGCTACTTACTTTACTGAACGTGCGGGTATATCCATTTTCTTCAAAATAAAGCCAGTTGTCACATACGGCAGGTCGATGCTCTTTGAACACTTTACAAATACGAGTCGCTAGCATGCATAAAGTAGAGATTGGATCAAGCGTTTGCGCGGGTTTTTCTGTAAATACAGCAGTTATAGCAGCTATCATGATTTATCCTTAAGATACTATTTAGTGGTGTAATAGTTAAAAATCGTAAATATGATCGCAGGTAAGTAGAGAAAAATGCAATGCCTAAAATTCTGTAATAGTTTAGGTTTAAAATTTTAAGGGAATTTATGATGAAGACAGAGTGTTGTATTGTAGGCGGCGGCCCGGCCGGGATTATGTTGGGCTATATGCTGGCTCGTGCCGGCATTGAAACTACGGTACTCGAAAAGTATCCAGACTTTTTCAGAGATTTTCGTGGCGACACTATTCACCCCTCTACTATGGAAGTTTTATATGAATTGGGGCTTCTTGATGAGTTCTTAACACTCCCCCATAATAAGATGCATCGGATGATGGGCGAAATTGGTGGCCAACGAGTAACGATGGCTGATTTTTCTCATCTCAACGTGCGCTGCCCTTTTATTGCCTTTATACCACAATGGGATTTTCTGAATTTTATTGTGGAAAAAGCCAAAAGCTTTCCTACGTTTCATTTATTGATGCAGACAGAAGCTACAAATCTTATCGAAAAAGAGGGCAAAATTGTAGGCGTTACAGCCAAAAGCCCTGCCGGTAATCTAGAAATTCATTCTGAGTTGGTAATAGGTGCAGATGGTCGTCACTCTAGGGTCAGAGAAAAAAGTGGACTCACTGTTCAAACCTTTGGTGCGCCAATGGATGTATTGTGGTTTCGCATATCGCGCCGTGCATCAGATCCACAGCAAACGCTTGGCAAAATTGATATGGGCCACATGATGGTGATGATTGAGCGTGGAGACTATTGGCAATGCGGGTACCTGATAGCCAAAGGCGGGATAGAAAAGATAAAAAGTGAAGGAATAGAGGCCTTTCAAAAGAGCATTAGAGCTATGGCTCCGCTATTTAGTGAGCGCATCGGTGAATTACGATCTTTTGATGATGTACATCTACTTACCGTGATGGTAGACCGTTTAGAAAAATGGTATCGCCCGGGGTTATTATGTATCGGAGATGCAGCACATGCCATGTCTCCTATTGGCGGTGTGGGGATTAATCTGGCTATTCAAGATGCCGTTGCCGCGGCCAATATTTTAATACCTGCATTTTTACAACAGACGCTACAGGTTAGTGACCTTGCAAAAGTACAAAAGCGGCGATTATTTCCTACTCTTCTCATACAAAAGGTGCAGATATTCATCCAATCTCGCGTGATCGACCGTATCCTTAAGAGCGCTGATCGCCCAAGTGTGCCTTTTATTATTAAGCTGATGCAGCGATTTCCTTATTTACAGAGAATCCCCGCTTATCTGATTGGTATTGGCCCACGTCCTGAGCATATTGAGCGCTAGACTATTAAGAAGATGACATGAAAGCATCTCGTCGATATGCTATCCAACTTTTTGGAGATTATTATGATTACATTTCGATCACTTCCGTTAGTTTATAGAGGGGCTGCAACAGGTGTGCAATCAATTCCGAGTGTGCATAATGTGGCAGCAACGCGCATATTTACCAGGACATTTGCTTCAGTTGGCTTTCACGAATATGATAATGTGCGTAAAATGGACCAAAATCAGATTGTGGAGATGGCCTTAAAAACTCCAGAGGAGAAAATGAGCAGACTGAACATTGCCATTTTACATCGATTTCAAATATGTTTAACTAGCCGTTTAAAAGAACTAGGCAGCCAAGAAACCGCTAACACCCTTTCTCCCCAAGAAATAAAGGCCCAAATAAGCGCCATACACACCCAACTACATACCATCCGCCAATTCCTGG
>JAJFUY010000266.1 GCA_021372185.1 Chlamydiales bacterium
CTATTAAGTAATATCACCATACAGGCTGTGAAAAAGCATTTTCTTTTAGGCATTTTCTTGGAGCCCTTCAGGGCGATTGAACGAAGCCCACTGTGACCATAGGGAACGGTGGGACTGGTTAAAAACATCCGTAGAGCCCGGTTGAGGGCGATTCAATCACGATTGAATCGCCCTCAACCGGGCTCTATTTCTTTGTTATTCTCTTCCCACCGTTCCCTATGGGTCACGGTGGGCTTCGTTCAGTCGTCCTAAAGGACTCTAAAACAAATTTTTCCAAGAGTCAGGCTTTGTCTACATGTCTTTTTAGTTGGTGGTACATTTAAAGGCTTGTCTTTTAGTTATCGATTATTCCATAACAGATGGTGCAGCTAATCGTTAAACATAAAGGACTGCACGCATGCACTACCTCGAAGATCTCCATAATTTACACATAACAACGCCTCAAGCACCTCAACCGCCAGAAGATGTACCTCAAAACATGTTAAGGATAGGAAAATCTGTTAACGGACGGCAGGTGTTTGTTGCAGATAAGCCCACAGAGCTATTTGATAATATCCTTACCCAGTTTGAGGGGGCAATTGTTGCTCTTGATGCTAGGTGCAAATTCGTCTTTCAGCATGTGCATCAGAGAAGATGTGAGGTAAAACTCATAAAAGATGAGTATGCTAAATGGTCATCTGAGATTGCCGACCTTGATAAAGCGATGGTTTCTCTTTGGGACAGTGCATGTGTCTATGCCAAAGCCATGCGAACAGAAGCTGTAGCATCTCAGTTTTTTTCTCTTCACATGTATGCTACAGACGTAACACTTACAAAAAAGAACCTGATATCTGCTTTAGCTGAGGTTAATCAAGCATGGCTCATGGCATATAAATCAAACTCAGAAGTAAATAAGAAGTCGATTGCAAAAGATTTTCTTGCTAAGGGGACAGTAGAAACACCATTACAGCCTACATTACAGTATCTAAAAGAGGCCACAACTCATAAGCTACCAGATGAAAACTGCTTTAGAACAGGTACAAAAGGCGCTTCTACCTATTGGTGGAACATAAAAGGGCAAACAGACGTGCTTTACAATGTAGCCCAGGCCTTACATAAGCTAGAAGGTGAGTACAGGTCTTTGTTACAGAAGGTTTGTATGGGCAAAGCCATTCCAGAAGAAGCTGCAACTATGCATCAGGTGTCCTTCGGACTTATAAACGTAGTGTACGAGCAGATAAAAGCGCTGATTACAATTGACGACAAACATGAGCCACATGCAGGTTTAGATTATGCTAACGCCCTTGTAGAACAAGGTAGGGCATTAAGTGGGAATTGCCTAGAATTAGTTAACTTGTCAAAGAATCATATGGGCAATATTCGACAAGCGCTTGAAATTATTAAAGCTGCAAAATCAGTAGATGGCCTGTATGACGCCATCATATATATCCGCGATCTTTCTTGCCAGCAAACTGACTGTAAAATGCTCTATGAAGTGCTTGAGCATACGTTAATTAAAATTGGTCAAGAAATATGCAAACTTACAAAAGATGAAGAAACTGTTTTAGACTGTCTTGCAACAAGGAAAATACCCCTACAAGGGCTTGAAAAAGACCTGAAGTTTTATCTAATGAAAAGGTTTATCGCCAATCTCTATTTTTCTGACGAATTAGTAGACCCCAAACTTGATTGTGTACTCTACATTTTGCAAACTGATGCTGTATACCGCGGTCAGCTTGCAGACTTTCTTGGGGCAGAAGGGCCTTTGAGACTGCTGTATAACTCCTATGTTGCCTATGCCAAGCTTAATGGCCAAAAAGATCTTCATGCGGCTATGACAGCAATTTTAGGCCAATTGCAAACATCAGACAACCCATCTATAGAAGAAAAATATGTCCGATTTCGCCGAGCAGAAGAAGCTCTTAATGCCCTCGAGCAAAAAATAGATTCAAGACATGCTAAGTGGCTTTTTATAAATCAAAGGTTCATTACTCGAAAAGATGAGTGGGATAAGGAGATTTCTAAGTTTAGAAAATGTGACAACGAAGGCCAAATCGCTTTATATGGGCACTTGTCATCTCGTCTCTTTAGTCATAGTGATGTCATTCGTTCAGAGGCTGAAAAGGCTATCATTCGCATAGTAAATCAACCTGATATGATTAAGGCCAGAATCCCGGAAGTGCTACGATTTTTATTAAAACGCTGGGCAATTGAGCGTCTTGTAGAAGAGCGTAGATACTGCCGTGAGCATACTATTACATGGAGCGCCCCCAAACTTACTAAATATGAACAAGAGATACTTGAACAGCTTCTTACAGAATACCTCACAGATCCTCTAAAGCGTGCATTCTGGCACTCCTTATATGATGTTGGCTACATGGAACTCCTTTTACAAGACTATAGGTCAAAGTATGAAACCTTTGTGACGCACGGCGTACGATGTGATAAAGATTTTTCTGAAACTAATGCTGTGTTGGATGTCTACCGCAAATTTAGAGTCTTAGTACAAAGAGATCAACTTTTATTCCCTGATTCAAACAAACCTACGAGTGAAGCTCAAGAGCTTTATATTCAAGCTAAGGAATGCCTCAACAAAGAAACCGATATAGAAGCTATAGCTATTACCGATCCTAAAGAGTATGGCGAGGTATCGCTGTATCTCTTACGCCAAATGCATAATTTTATCTACGCAAAACAAAGCATATTTTAAAAATTGGTATCATTATGATGAATCTTTCAAGTGTTGGTTCATGGAAGCAAGCTTCAACATCAAGTGATAGTGATGATGGCTTGCCCAAGAATAACTTATTGCGGCAAGAGTCATTTTTTGCAACATGCGAGGTTGATGAACTTATTAGTGGCATGAAGGAAATGACTGTGCCAAAAGATGTACCGCCGCCGCTTCCTCCTAGGAGAGTAGTAAATTATGACGTGCTGTCACCAATTCCGGCTCGGAAATATATAGAAACATTTGTGCAAGACGAGGATGCTCTAAAAAAGTACGTTGAATTATTACGGACGGCTACTCGCAAAACGATGCGAAAGGTGATTCCTGAGCTTTCTCTGAATGGAAGAAACGTGCTTCATTATATAGCCCTTGAACCTGATTTTTCTAAATATGAGTCAGTAGTTGCTAAACGCCTCAGCCATAAAGATTTTCATCAGCTTGTGTTAGAGCAATCAACTGAGGATTTTCTGTGTCCTTTACATGTTATCTGTCAAAAAGTGAATGTGCAGATGCTCACTTGTCTTCTGGCATCACAAAATGAACGAATGATTGAGAGTCTAAGATCAAGCGGTGCATTTACAGATGGGCATAAACGTACGTTGCTACACAGCTTTGGCGATGGCCTGATTGCCGGCTATAAAGCCGCGCAAGAATCAGTACTTCAAGAAAAGAGCGTGCCAGAAACAGCACCACAGTCTGGACTTGTAGACAAAAGGATAGTGGCATTAAGAAAATCAAATGAAGCATTTAAGATAAGAAGCGTGAAGATGCTACACCTCCTCGAAAAACTATATGGTAGTAAAGTCCTTGGAGAGCTCCTAGATAAAGTCGATTGTGAGGAAGATACCCTCATGTCTCTTGCCAAACGTGCCTGCAGAGAAGACATAGTCCAAATCATCTGCGACATCAAAATAAGAAGCCTAAAGGCGCATTAATACCGTTTTTTGTTATGGAGTGACTTGCTTTATCAAGTCACTCTCACGAGTTTGGACATTTGAATTACAATATCATAACTACTAGCGAAGCTTCTGGAGTGCGGTAATTTTTTACCGCTTTTAATTTTCGACCACACACCGATTTAACAATAACTTCCACAACGTACACGAACGTTCAATACTTTGTTTAACCCATTTGTGTCATAGTATGGGGCTATTATTGTATGTTTTTGGGGATATCGAAGATATAGTGCGTAGTCAAAAATTAAGAGCGGTAAAAAATTACCGCACTCCAAAGCCTTCGGCAAATGTCCTACTCGATCATATTAATTTATTGTGTGTCTATGTAACAGGTTCAAAATACGCCTTGTGCCGGGGGCACAAGGATCTTGTGATTTCTTAGGCTTTGGCGATAGGGGCTTTTAGTTTGCGGGGCTTGGTGGCTTTTTTGGCTTTTGCTTTTGCCACTTTGGCCTTTACCGCTTTGGCTTTTTCGGCTTTTGGTTTTTCAGTTTTGGCTTTTTTCTTGAGGACCGCGCGTTTTGGGTACTGAATTTCTTTAGCAAGTTTTTTGAGTTGCGCAAGGCCCGTTTTGTTGTTTTGCTGTTCAAAAACATCCCAAAGGGCTTCAAAGCTTGGCAGGCGCGGGCATTTGTAGCTTGAGAGGTTTACAATTTGTGAAAAAGGCTTTCTGGCATCTGGCTTGCAGTGCATCTCTACAAGAAGCTTTTTGTACTGCTTCATATCATTTTGGCAGAGCTCTACAAGTTTGGTTTGGCTTGCAGCATCTGTTTTCTTTGTAAGAAGGGGAATGAGGGTATTGGTAATATTATGCTTGTCAGTGGCTGTTTCGGCTAGCTTGAGCTTATCTACACCTTCTTGATAAAATTGTGTAGCATACAGGTCTTGTTCTTGGTGAGCAAAGAGGCGCTGGATATCAACTTCTGTATTTTTTACAAATTCTGGGTGAGTTGAGGTAAGTTTGTCGCTAACAAGATAGAGAAAGCCAATAAGGGCAGTACGTGTATCTGATGTGTCAAGGTTTGCAATAAGGCGATTTACACTTGGAGCTATGTTAAAGTCGCTAGTAGCATTTTCTACAATATGCTGAACATGCTGTAGGCATAATACAAGCATTTCTATCAGGTGAGCGCTAGAGTCTTTTTGCTTATACGCAGCTGTGATCTGTTTCTTAAGAATACTTTCAGTTTTCTTGGCATCATCGCCTGTTACTAAAAGAGCCTTAAAATCAGGTTTTGTTACATCTTTTGCAACAGCTAATGAGGTAATAGCTTTTTGCATGGCTGCAATAGCATCAGAAAACGTTTTTGGGCGTACAAATTCGGTGACAAGCTGTTCACCTTCATTACGAGCCGCCTTATACGCTGTTACTTCTGCTTTTGGCGCATCTTGTACCTGTTCAGCGGTTTCATTTTTTGCATTTCTTTTTCTGCTTACTATCCAAACGGTTGCAACAGCAACTACTATGAGCCAAAACATACCATACCTCTTGGGAGTTTGATTTTAATTGGACCAAGTGTAGCGAGATTGGTGATTTAAGTGCAAACAGTTACCAGCCCTGTAAAGTAGAGATGTTTTCAAATTGCATATAATTCTTGATATCCTTACATTCTTGGCCGATTTTTAATAATTCACCAGGATTTCTATGCAAGCATCTCACACCCTACGACATTCTCCCTTTCGATATAATCAAAATTTACTGCCTTTAGTAAATCCTTCAATTACTGGTGGCATGCAAGCTTACTACGAAGCTGAAAACCGTCAATTTGAAAGTGACATTACTAACCCAAAACAGCTTCATCTACTTCGTCAGCAAATAGAAAAAAATAGAGGTGCAATACGTGAAGGGGCAAGAGGGCTGGAGGGCACTTTAGTGATTGCTGGTATGGGAAGAGGCGTGTTTCTTCCCCTAGAAGCACTCTGTGAGCAGTTTGATAGGGTAGTGGCTATTGATATAGACCTCTCAAGTATGGATAGAGCCGTCCACATGCTCCCAGAGATGCTACGGGAAAAGATTGTATTAGTTTCACAAGATGTTACAGGGGCAGTAGCTACTTTTTCTACCACTGTAGAACGGTATCTTTCAACGTGTAAAACTGCAGATGAGTTTGTGCAAAAGCTCTTACAAAAAACAATGCAATTTACCCCTATAGCCCTTGATTTATCACAGTATCAGGCAACGTATGCTATTTCTTCTATGACGATGACCCATCTATTAGATACGCCTTTTCGCTATCTTTTAGATAGGTTTTGCCAAACCTATTCTGAGAAGCCAGAGACTCTTTGTAATAATCATGACTTGATGTGCGCAGTAAGTGAATTAAATACAAGAATTCAGCTGAGCCATTTAGAGCAGATGGATAATGCAGTCAAAAAGCCTGGCCGCGTCTTTATATCTTTGCCAGTGGCCACCAGCCCAACTACCTATGATAACAATCAGCTGATTGAAGTAAGACCTCCTGTAATGGTTGTCCAACCTGAGGTACATGAAAAACTAAGGGCAAATAGCTTCAGCTGGATCTGGGAAAAATCCCTTCCTCACCATAATCAATTACCAGATAGTATTACCTTAGGCACAAGACTCATAGTCCAGGCTCAAATCCGCACTTAAAATTTGTAGCGTATAGCTGAAAATCTTGGGTAGGGACTATACTGTTTGGCTTAATTGTTAAAAAAGAAGTCGTATGTCAAATTTATCTGGTGCCGGTATTACTAATGGGTATAAAGTAAATCCTACTCAAGTAGGAAGCGGTTTATATGCCGATCGTAGAAAGTGGAATGACCAGCTTGTAGCTGCAAAAACTGACAGCCAAGTTATAGCGCTCTGGCAAGCACATGGGACTCAATTTTCATGCGTTAACGTATCTACAGCGCTGATATCTTTTGCTAAATGGGATGTTACTCTAGAAGGTGAGAGTTGTATTGTAAGTATACTTCGTCACTATATAGAAAATAGAGAGCTCATACGAATGCGGGATGCAGCAGGTGTAGTCAATTCACTTGCTAAGATACGGTTTACTGAAATCACGATAACTTCAGAAAAGGAAGCTCTTTTTAGAATGATCCATATACCCCATCATGAGTGGAGCTGGTCAAAAAAACAGCATGATCTCTACATTAAAGAGCTTTTTGTTCGCGAGTACAAACCAACTCCCGAATTAATTTAATTTTTTGAAGCGTGGACAAATAATTTTGTGATGCAAAATTCATGAATAAGATTGCATTCTGAATCAAGCTTTGTTTGGTGTTCAGCTGTTATTGCTCGATCGCATTTTTTACAAAGAATTTGTGTTGTGTCGCCGCCGACTACAGCTTCAAAGTGTATAGAGCACTCGGCATGAATTAGTTTGCCTTCATCTTGGACGGCTATTGTCTCGTATTCTCCTATTGGGAGAGAACAACTGTTACAGATTAGTATGGACATAGTGCTTCTCATGTTTTAGCTAGTATGTCCATGGTGTATACAGCCGACTATGTATTTTAGTCAATGGGAAGGTAAATCTTTTAGTCAACAAGTCTCGTATTAAAATATTTTAAAATTGATTAAATGTATTTAAATAGGTAGAATTCTTCTTTTTTATAATAGGAATATACTATGCAAGCCGTACAATCAGCCAAACCTTTTGGATATTTGCAAGACTCTAAACAAGTAGAAGTAGCACAACAATTTGGTGTAAAAGGCCAAATGGTAAGTTTTTCTTCAGAAAATGGAAAGTTGACAACTGAATGCTGGAGTTATGATTCAAGTGATGGCTATAGTTTCCTTGTAGGCAAAAGAATAGTGAAAGAGTGGGATGTCATTTCAGGGTATCGTATTGCCAAAACGTTTTCAGAGGGTGATGGTAAAGAGTGCCAGATCACACTTTATGGACCAAACGACCTTGCCATGAGAATTGACCATCTCGTACTTCCAGAGTTTCTTCGTACCCTAAGCTGCCCCTGTTGCATGCACACTCCAGATTCTACCATTGGCCGTGGGTTCTGTGAAGTAAAAACGAAAGAAGAAAGATTCAACAAGGTAAAAGTAACTGCTGTCATAGATACCGAATCAAAAAAAACCTATCTCATAGCTTTAGTGCCTGTGGAAGATTTAATATATTCCGTAATCAGCATTCGCGAAAAACCAAATGTTGTTACAGGGATTTGAGGAGGGAAGTCGGACTTTTATTAATACCTCTTACAGTACTTTTTAACTCTGTTAGCCGTTTCTATCAGCTGGGGCGTATAGGTAAACACGCTTTTATAAAGAAGCGAAAGGTCTTCCAGAAGGTACTCATGAGCTATTGCATTTCTTGTTTCACGAATTTCAGCAAAAACTGAAGCATTTTCAATAATACCAATTTTTTCTGCACGGTTTATGCTATCGCGTACGGTTTCTTGTGGCTCATAATCGAGTTGATTAATAAGTCGAAAAATTTTTCTGATTAGCATATCGCTTAATCGCGCAAAACGGCTTGTGAGGGCCTCAAGGTGAATGAGCTCAAGAAAGGAATATTCTTTTTTAAGTCCAATGCTTTGACAATGTGAGAAAGTTTCAGAGAGTATATTGGCGGCCTGTTCCAATGATTTGAGTTCTTTTAGGAGAAGTTTTTTTTCTTTTTCTGTCACAAGGCAATTCCTTCTTCTAGTGCGATTTTAACAAAAGGATCAGAATCGTCTTTTGCTATTGTGATATCAATGCGCTGCTCTTCTAGGTGTTCAAAAATGAACGTCTTAATTTTGGCTTTGTCCAAAAAATTAAGTTTTTCAGATAAAATTAATATGTCGATGTCGCCACCTTTTTTATGATCATGAACTCGTGATCCAAAAAGAAATACCTTAGCTTTCGAATCCAGCTTTAGGACTGCAGATTTGATAGTTAACACTTCGTCTTTTGTCAGGCGCATACAAGTCTTTTGTTAGCCTGAGTGTAGCAAATCCCACTTTCCTGATCAACCTCCAACTGGCTTAAAATCATCGTTTTTTCGACGGCCTGAGTTTTGCAAAAGGTTCTAAAGGTGAGGAATATTTGTTCTTAATTGCCCCTTTTGAAGCATGCTGAGGAATAGGAAATTCAAGCTATCCTGATGCTTTCCTCCCGTGAGAAAAGCATCAGGATAGCTTGAATTTCCTGCACAGATCGGCTTCTTAGAACTAAAAAGAATGAAAAAATTGTCAATCCAGATCAAAATTGCACAAACATTTTTAGAATTAAGACTTCGCAAGATATTGCTCTTACGCATCCATATTCTATTCTAAGTGGCTTTTTTAGGTTAATCTTCCCAATGTGGTGGGTCTGCATCTGCAATAGAAGGAGGATCTGGACCTGTATCATAATGTACCTGAACATCAGGATCTGGGTACCTATCAGAGGCGTTGAAAACTAATTGACAGACATCATCGCAGTGCTCTTCTGGGGGCAGGTCAAATTCAGGGATTGTTATTGGCCAGCCTATGCCTCTTAAGATACGCCTTATATGCTCGGGATGCGTTACAAAAGTAATGATCTTTATTTTTTTGCCACAATTTGCGCAGGTTAATGGATCAACTTCGTAAATGCGAGAAATCAACTGAGCCCATCCCTTAGAAGCCTTCGTTATCTTCGCATCTGTTTCCTGCCTGTTTTTGGTTGTAGCATCGAGCCGTTTTTGTGCGTTAGCGGCTATGTGTTTACGTAATGGCGATGAGGGGGCAAAGACTCCATGGTAATGGCGCCTGTGGCGGCGCGGGTAAGGAATAAAGTGAGAAATGCGCTCAATAAATTCTGTGGGCTCTACTTGAATAAAGGTTTTGCCTGTGTGGCATGTTTTGGGGAGACGGTAGTTGATCCAAGGACCATTAAATCGGATGTTTTCGCTTTTAAAAGGTGGGCGTGCACAGTAACGAATGAGTCTCTCTAAACCTTCTTTGTCCCAGGATTCTATTTTGACGCTCGCGTTTAACGAAAATGTGGAAATGAGGATGATAATTTAATGTGTTGCCAAAGTGTTGTATAAAGCTTATTACGCCGATTTGAGGAGTTTGGACATCAGCATTGTTAGCTATGAGCGTTTTTCGGATCTCATCCACGACTATCTTAAGAACTGTTTGAAGCGTTTTATGGTTTTCAAGATAATGCCGTATTCGCATAGGGAAGCTGATAACGAATTGGCGAAAAGGAACACGGGGCAAAACATGATCTATCAAATGCACTGCAGTTTCCACCATGGAGCGCTGGTTACAACTCGGGCAAAGGCCTCTTGCTTTACAAGAAAACGCTATAAAGAAGTCTTTGTTGCAGCCATCACAGTGCGCGCATGCAAAATCTTTTGCTAAAATGCCGCAGCCGAGATATTTTTGAAATGCTTTGGAGATGTAATGAGGAACCTCATGTTCACTGTTTTTGTCTCTGTCCTTATGCCATGTGGTATAATGGTTTTTTATGAGTTGAAAGAGTGGAGTTTGCTCAGGTCTTCGCGGGCGATAAACGGCCTGAGCTTGTTTTGGACAACAAAGAGTTGCCATAAATGCCTATAGAAAAAAAATGAATTTGATGATCAGCTAAAGCAGGCTGCGCCATAAGGCCAAAGCCAAGGCCAAGGCTTAAAAAGAGCGTAGCCATCCATAGAGAATCTGCAAAGCTTAACAGAATAAAAAAGGTGCCTGCAAGAGCTTGCGTTACCCAAATCAGGTTAGCCCGAGCAATTCGGCCGCTGCCTGTTTTTTTGTAGAGCCGGTCGGAAAGAATTCCGCCTGCCTTTAAGAATATCGCCCCCACAAGCCATGGTATTGTCAAGTACCAGCCAACGCTTTTAAGGTCGAGGTTATGTTAGTGAAGAAAATATCCGGGAAGCCAGAGTGTTGCAAAAAAGAGCATGTAGCCAAAGGCAAAGTAGGCAATATTGTTAGCAATAAGGGCAGGATGGGTTAAGATACAGGGCGTTTTAATGAGAAAAACTTGATAGCACCTCTGGCATTATTGTCCTAAGGTAAAAAAGCCCTTCAACACCTCCATAAAATACCCCTCATTTAGAGCCGCCTTAAACCGTTTTTTCGCTATACTGCCCTTAGTCTTA